>JADGGM010000647.1 GCA_019689955.1 Gemmatimonadaceae bacterium | reverse complement strand
CTACCCCCATCCTCCCGCCCCGCTCTATTTTTCCTCCGACTCTCCCATTCTCTTTTTCTCCACTCCCTTCCCATGCCCGCCTCTCTCTTCGAGCTCCGTTCCGCAGGTCAATCCATTTGGCTCGACTACATCGATCGCACCATGTTGCTGAACGGCGAGCTCGCCCGCCGTATCGCCCACGACGCGTTGACCGGCATGACCTCCAACCCGACCATCTTCGAGAAAGCGATGGCCGAGGGCACCGCGTATGACGCCCAGCTTGCCGCAGCGCCCGCGGGGCATACCGCGTGGGATCTGTTCGAGCTCGTGGAGACCGACGACGTGCGGGCCGCGTGCGACATCTTTCGGGGCGTGTTCGAAGAGACGCGGGGCGGGGACGGGTACGTCTCCATCGAAGTCTCGCCCGGCGCCGCCAACGACACCGACGCCACCATCACCGAAGCCCGGCGCCTGTGGGCCATGGTAGGCCGGCCCAACGTCATGATCAAAGTCCCCGGCACCAGCGCCGGCGCACGTGCCGTGCGGCGCCTCATCGCCGAGGGGATCAACGTCAACGTCACCCTCCTCTTTTCCGTCGACGCCTACGCCACCATCATCGACGCCTACCTGAGCGGCCTCGAGGACCGACTGAAGGCCGGGCACCCCATCAACTCCATCGCCTCCGTCGCCTCCTTCTTCGTCAGCCGCGTCGACACCGAAGTCGACAAGCGCATCGACGCCCTCCTTCCCAGCGTCTCCCCCGACGTCGCCGAGCGACTCAGGGCTCTCCATGGCCGTGCCGCCATCGCCAACGCCAAGCTCGCCTACGCCCTCTTCCGCGAGCGGTTCGCCGGCCCTCGGTGGAGCGCCCTCGCCGCCAAGGGCGCGCGGCTTCAGCGTCCTCTGTGGGCCAGCACGAGCACCAAGAACCCCGCCTATCGCGACGTCATGTACGTCGAGGCCCTCATCGGCCCCGACACCGTCAACACCATGCCTCCCGCCACCCTCGAAGCCTTCCGCGACCACGGCCGTGTCGCGCGGACCGTCGACACCAACCTCGACGCCGAGCGTGCCGTCATCGCCGAGCTCGAGCAGCACGGCATCTCGCTCGCCAGCGTCACCGACAAGCTCCTCGTCGACGGGCTCGCGAGCTTCCAGAAATCGTTCGACACCCTCATCGCCCGGCTCACCGAGAAGACCCGCACCCTCGCGCGCGTCGCGCGCTAGCGCACCTCCGTCGGCGATCGACGTCCACACGCCCGCCGTCTCGGCCCACCACCGAGACCGCGGGCGTCGTCGTTCTCCATCAGAACTGCCAGTCCCCGCGGTTCACCGTCAGCACGTGAGCATCCGTCCACGTCGGCAGCTCGCGCAGCAGCGTGGCCGCGTCGTGCGTCGTGTGCGGGCGGACCGCATCGAGCTCGATCGGGAGCGGATCCGTCCCGCGCACCTCGAGCGACACACGCCACCCCGTATCCGGCGGGGCCACGTACGCCACTCGCAGGTCGCCCTCTCGCGTCCCCGGCAGCGGCGCCGGGAGCGACCACCCCGCGATGCGTGCCCGTGGCAGCCGCACGCGAAAGCGCGACGCGCCCGGCGCCGTGAAGCGGATCGTCAGCGTGCGCGTCCCGCGCGCCGAGTCGGTCGTTGACGCGAGCAGCTCCGCGCGCGGCGCATCGACCCCCGTCGGGCCGGCCGCGCGCTCGAACACCAGCGGCCGCGGCCCCGGCATCGCCGCGTGGAACCCTCCCGCGCGCGCGAGCGCCGCGCGCGGCGTCACGTAGTCGCTCCCGATCACGCGCAGCACCCCCGTCCCGTCCACCTGCCGGTGCTCGATCGTGAGCCGTTGAGGGCGCAGGAACGTGTACCGCGGCTGCACCACGCTCGTCGCCAGCGCCCCCACCGTGAGCGCCACCATCGCCACCGCCATCGCGCCCAGCCCGCCGGCGCGGTGCGCGCCCGGGAGGAGCGCCAGCACGATCCCGCTCGCCGGGATTGCGACCATCACCGCCAGCGCGAGGTCCGGCGCGAACGGGAGCGGGAGTCGCCCGAACACCGGGACGAAGAGCGCCGTGAACGTGATCAGCAAGTGCAGCGTGAGCACCCCGGCCGGGAGCGCACCCAGCAGCGCCCCGATCCACCACCGCGAGTCGCGCGCGTGCACCGTCAGCGCCAGCCCCACCGCGCTCCCCACCAC
>JADGGM010000646.1 GCA_019689955.1 Gemmatimonadaceae bacterium | reverse complement strand
GTCGAGTCTCGTGGGCTCGGAGTTGTGTTTTAGAGACAGGTCGCACGTGATCCGAATCACGATCCATCCGCGGAAGGTCGCGTCCTGAGCGCGACTCGCGGTGCCTGTATACACCTCATCGGTTGGTCTCGCACACGTGACGTGCTTCCCCTTCGCTTCACGGCGGCGCGGCGCCATCGCGCGCCTGCTCCTCGCGGCCATCGCGGCCGCCGGGCTCGCGGCGGTTCGTCTCCCGGCGCAGGCGCCGGGCGACTCCGTCCAACGTCTCCCTGAAGATTCCGCAGTCCGCACCGGCCGCCTCCCCAACGGGCTGACGTACTACATCGCCCGCCACACCGAGCCGGTGCACCGCGCCGAGCTGCGGCTCGTCGTGAACGCCGGCTCCGTGCTCGAGGACGAGCGCCAACGCGGCCTCGCGCACCTGCTCGAGCACATGGCGTTCGACGGCTCCACGCACTTCCCCAAGCACGCGGTCTGGGACTACCTCGCGCGCGTGGGGCTCGCGACCGGCGCCGACGTGAACGCCGAGACGTCGTTCGACCACACGATGTACCGCCTCACGATCCCCACCGACACGGCGGCGATCGTGACCAACGGGCTCCAGATCCTCGCCGACTGGGCGCACGGCCTCACGCTCGACTCCACGGAGCTCGAGCGCGAGCGGAAGGTGGTGATCGAGGAGTGGCGTCTGCATCGCGGCGCGGGGGCGCGCATCCAGGACAAGCACTTCCAGGTCCTGCTGCGCGGCTCGCGCTACGCCGAGCGGCAGCCGATCGGCCAGGTCTCGGTGCTCGAGCACGCCTCGATCGCCGACGTGCGCCGCTTCTACCGCGACTGGTATCGCCCGGACCTCATGGCGGTGGTGATCGTGGGGGACCTCGATCCCGTCGAGATGGAGGCGCGTGTGCGCGCGCTCTTCGGCGCGATCCCCGCGCCGCGCCACCCGCGCCCGCGTCCGCGGATGACGGTCCCGGTGAGCGCGACGCCCCTTGCCTCGGTCGCCGTCGACTCCGAGGCGACGGCGACGTCCGTCTCCTGGCTCAGCCTCGCGCCGCACCGCGACCTGATCACGGTCGGCGACTACCGGCGCTCGCTCATCAACACGTTGGCCGAGGCGATGCTCAACGCACGCCTCGCGGAGGCGGCGCGCGAGGCCGACGCGCCCTTCCTCGGCGCCAGCGTTTCGCTCGCCAACATCGTGCGCCCGCTCGACGCGTGGGAGCTCAGCGCGCGCGTCGTCGACGGCGGCGCGGAGCGCGCGCTCGCGCGGCTGCGCGCCGAGCTCGCGCGCGTCGCCCGCGACGGCTTCCTCGCCACCGAGCTCGCCCGCGAGAAGACCGCGCTCCTGCGCCGCTACGACCAGATCGAGGCCGAACGGGAGAAGATCCCCTCCGCGCAGCTCGCGGCGCAGCTCGTCGGCGAGTACCTGAGCGGGAGCCCCACGCCGTCGACCGAGTACGAGGTCGCGCTCGCGCGGCGCCTCGTCCCCACGATCACCGCCGATGAAGTGAACCGCGTGCTCGCCGGCTTCGACTCGCTCCGCGGGCGCGTGGTCCTCGCCTCCGGGCCGGTGAGCAGCGCCTCCGCGCTCCCCGACACCGCCACCCTCCTCGCCGCGCTCGCCGGCCCCGTCGCCGCGCTGCCGGCGTACGTCGACAGCACGGCCAACGCCCCGCTCATCGCGCACGAGCCGGAGCCGGGGAAGGTGATCGCGACCGCGCGCATCGATACGCTCGGTGTCGACATCTGGACCCTCTCCAACGGCGTGCGCGTCATCCTCAAGCCCACCACGCTCGACCCGGGGCAGGTGCTCATCACCAGCTATCGCGACGGCGGCACCTCCGTCGCGCCAGACAGCGAGCTGGTCCCCGCCGTGACCGCGCTCGACATCGTGAGCCGCAGCGGGCTCGGGGCCTACGATGCGGCCGCGCTGCGCAAGCGCCTCGCCGGCACCGTCGCCTCGGTGGGCGGCGCGCTCGGACCGTACGGGGAAGGGGTGTGGGGGAGCGGCTCGCCGAAGGACATCGCCACCCTCTTCCAGCTCGTCTATCTCCAGTTCACCGCGCCGCGCCTCGACTCGGTGGCGTTCGAGCAATACCGCGCCGCGCTGCGCGATGCGCTCGCGCACCGCGCGGCGCGCCCCGAGGCGGCGATGCGCGCCCCCCTCGGGCTCCTCCTCGCC
>JADGGM010000645.1 GCA_019689955.1 Gemmatimonadaceae bacterium | reverse complement strand
CCCCACCACCACTGCCGCGCCAGGAAAGCCACCGGCCTTGATGCCGCGGGTCACCACGCGGTCGATGACGCGCAAACGCGCCGCGGACATCCCGACGGATGCCGGCGCCTTGACCGGAAGACCATCCCCACTGGCGATCGCCAGTGCAGCGAGCAGCATTGTCAGCACGGCAAACCCCTTCAAGACGACGAAGCGACCTCTCCAGCCAATACATCGCTGGGAGGCTCAGGGCACAGCCACTACGGGTACAATGCAAGAACGGGGGCAGAGACCCGGCGGAGAAACAACTGAAAGGCGAGGCGGGATGACCCGAAGCGCGGGCCACTCGACAGGCAGTACAGTCGGGCGGACTGACCGAGGCCAAAATAGGAACGCGTCCGCGCCATCCGCAAGACGAAATTGCACATGGTGCGTAACGCTGTGTCTCAGTGTACGTTCGGGATCGCTCCGCGGGCGCGCCGCGCGGCGCGCACGGGGCGACGTCGCGACCGCAGCGTCCGCTACCGTTCGGTCACTGACTTTCGGGGCGCGCGGGCGGGCGCGTGTGCCGTGTCGCGCGCATGCGACGGCACCGTGGCGCGGCAACGCACCATTTTGATGCACACCGGAAGGGCTCTGGGGCAACCCTCTGTCACCTCGCCGTGACCAAACCCAGTGACGGCATGGAAACGGATCACCTTCTCATCAGGCGCGCCATCGACGGAGATGAGCGAGCACTGCGGCAGCTGTGGTCGCGGTACGCTCCGCGCATCGATGCGGTGGTCCAGCGCCTGGTGGGGGATCCGGATCTGGCCGCCGACATCGCGCAGGAAGTCTGGATGCAGATCTTCCGGGCGCTCCACACGTATCGGGGCGATGCGCAGTTCGGCACGTGGGCGCACCGGATCGCGGTGAACCGGACGCTCAACGCGCTCCGGAAGATCCGCCGGCTCGGGAAGCTCGAGGTGGAGATCGAGGACGAGACGGCGATCGTCGAGGACGACAGCGATCGGTCCTTCGTCGCCGCTTCGATCGAGCGGGCCGCGGCGCGGCTCCCCGAGGGGGCGCGGACGGTGTTCCTCCTGCACGATGTCGAAGGGTACACGCACGAAGACATCGCCGCGGAGCTGGGGATCACCGTCGGTGCGTCGAAGTCACAACTGTTCAAGGCACGCGCGAAGCTTCGCCGGCTGCTCGCGCACCTGGTCGATGTCCCAACGCCGGCAACGGAACGGCATCATGCTGCACCTCGATCCTGAACGACTGGCCGCCCTGGCCGACGATGAGCCCACGGCCGATGAGGCCGCGCACCTGGCGGTGTGCCCGCGCTGCGCCGCGGAGCGCTCGGCGGTTCGCGAGCTGCTCGTGCTGGCTGAGGGCACGCGGGACGTCGCGCTCCGCGAGCCGCTCTCCGACTGGAGCGCGCTCTCGGCGCAACTGCAGGATGAGGGGCTCATCGCAGCGCCCCGCGGGATCGGACGCGCCGGGCGTCGGTTCCGCCCGTGGCTCCAAGCCGCCGCCGCCGTGGTGATCGCCGTGGGGAGCGCCGCGATCGGACGCGCGACGGCGTCGGTCCCGCTCCGCGCGCTCGTGCCGATCGCGGGGAACGACAGCGCACGTCTCACCACCGCCTCGCAGAGCCCGGAGCAAGCGGGGACGGCGCGCGTGGTGTCGGTGGAGGACGCGATGGCGCTGATGCGGCGCGCGGAGAACGACTTCCGCCTGGCGGCCGCCTACATCGCCGCGCACGACACCACGCTCGGCGCGGGGGAGGCGGTCGATCGGTATCGCACGCGCCTGGCCGCGCTCGACCGCGTCTCCGACGCGGCGCTCGCCGCCGTGAACGAGGCGCCCTCCGATCCGGTGATCAACCAGTATCTGCTCTCCGCCAGAACCGCCCGCGCCGTAACGCTGCAGCAACTCAACAGCTCGCTGCCGGCCGGGATGTCGCTGGCGAGCTACTGAAGGGGCGAGGCTGCCGTGCTGCGATACACGATGAGCGTGGGTTCCGGGACGACTGGCTCGTGGTTGCGCGCGCTGGCGTGGGCGTGGCTCGCGCTCGCCGGCGCCGCCGCGGGGCTCGAAGCGCAGCGGGCGCCGCGCCCGCCGCGTGCGGTACCGTGCGACTCGTGCGAGCGCGCGGCGCTCGAGCGCGTGCAGCGTTCCCTCGATTCGGCCGAGCGCGTGCTCACGCAGGCGCGCGC
>JADGGM010000644.1 GCA_019689955.1 Gemmatimonadaceae bacterium | reverse complement strand
CCCCCTCCCCCTCCTGCTCCTCTCCGCGGCGCTCGCGCTGAGCGCCTGCCTCGACGATACCCCGGTCGGGCCGGCCAACCACAGCACGGTCGCCCTCCGCGTGAGCATGCAAGTGGCGCCGGCCACCGGCCGGTTGATGCACATCCAGGTGGTCAGCTTCACTCAGCGGAGCGAGACGCCGATCTACCTGTTCGACGATACAGTCCCGCTCACCAGGGGAGAGCACTCCATCCGTGCCGCGTTCGACCTGACCCCGTGCCTGTCGGCGTTCCCGCCGGACAGCATCGGACCGTACTGCCCGATCAACGTCGAATTGGACCTCATCTCCGACGGGACCGTCCTGGACAGCAAGTTCGCGGGACCACTGTACGCGCGCCCGGGCCGGTCGGTCGAGACCCCGCAGATGCTCCTCGTCGCCGGCAACACGCCGCCGCAGCTCACGGCGGTCGACACGGCCGTGCTCCTGGAGCCCGGGCTCATCAAGTTCCGCCTCGCCGGCTCGGACCCCGATGGCGACCTGCTCACGGTCATGGACCAGCTCATCGACGTCTCGGGCCTGTTCGTGGGCGGCTCGGCGTTCGACCTTCCCGCCGCCACGGCGTCGTTCCACGGCGACCTGTTCACGTTCGCCAACCCGGCACAATCGCCGCAGATCATGCTGGTCACGCTCATGGACAGCAAGGCGAACATCAGCGCGACCGACACCGTGACGGTCGTGGCCGCCATGGACATCCTCGGGATGGGCGGGATCGCCACCGACACGACGGCCGATTCGGTATCGGTGACGCTGCAGCCGTTCGACCAGACGGGGACCGCCGACAGCGTGGAGGTGGTGTTCCGGAACGTCGTGGACACCGTGACGACCTTTACCGACTCGATCTACTTCGTCTGCGGCGCGAAGTACGACCCGAAGGTCACGGGCCCGACGATCAAGTGCAAGCGCACCGTCCCCTTCACGCGCGCGATCGCGATCGCCTTCCCGATCACCCCGGCCGGAGACTGGGGGATGGCCACCGAGTGCCCGGTCCCGGGGGACTGCCTCGTCGGGTTCCGCCGAACGCGCGAGTAGCGCGGTGCTCCTCGTCGGCCTCACGGGGAACATCGCCAGCGGGAAGTCGACCGTGGCGCGACTCCTTGTGGCCCGCGGGGCGACGCTCGTGGACGCCGACGTGCTCGCGCGCCGCGCGGTGGAGCCGGGGACCGCGGCGCACCGCGCGATCGTCGCCCGCTGGGGGACGGCAGTGCTCGACCCCTCGGGGGCGCTCGACCGCGCGGCGCTCCGGCGCGTGGTGTTCGGCGATCCGGCCGAGCTGGAGGCGCTGAACGCCATCGTGCACCCGGAGGTCGAGCGCCTGAGCCGGGACGCGTTTGCCGACGCGCGGGCGCGCGGGGACCGCATCGTCGTCTACGACGTCCCCCTCCTCTTCGAGCGCGGGCTGGCGCACACGTTCGACCGGATCATCGTCGTCGACGCGCCGCCCGAGCTGCGCCTGGAGCGGTTGCAGCGCGATCGCGCGCTAGACCGCGACGAGGCCGCGCGCATGATCGCGGCCCAGATGCCCGCCGAACCGAAGCGCGCCCGCGCCGACTTCGTGATCGAGAACGCGGGGACGCGCGAGGCGCTCGAGGCGCGCGTGGACGAGGTCTGGCGCGCGCTCGACCGCGAGGCAGGGGAGACGACGCCGCGCCCGTAGCGCCGCCCGGCGCCCGCCTACTGCACCCGCACGATCGCGAGCCGCAGCGACGCCGGCGGTGGTGTGCCGCCGACGCCTTCCACGGCGAGGAGCTGCGTGTTCCCCTGCGTGCCCGCGAGGTCGAAGATCGCCGCGCTCCCGGCGGAGAGGGTGCTCACGCTGGTGGTGAAGCTACCGTAGGACACGACGTGCGGGGTGATCGGGTACCGTTTCGCGTAGAAGCCCCCGGCCGCCGAGCCCTCGAGCCCCGCGAACACGTCGCGCAGGTTCCAGCTCGGGATCGTAAGGCGTGCGTCGAGCGGGGTGAAGGCGATCGAGTCGACTTCCGCCGCGAGCGCGGTGTTGTACAGCGTGAGCAGCTCCTCGGCGCTGTGCCCGGTGTGCGCCGCCAGGTTGCCGAGGCCGGAGTGCGCCACGTCCTGCACGAGCGACTTGAGGAAGGCCCCTTCCCCGCTCCCCGCGTACTGGTCCACGACCCCGCGCGCGCACA
>JADGGM010000643.1 GCA_019689955.1 Gemmatimonadaceae bacterium | reverse complement strand
CCCCCATCCCGCCACGCACGTACCCCCACACGCCGCGCACGCCGTTGCACTCCCCCATCACGTGGTGGAAGAGCACGTACGCGGTCCCCGGCGTGGACGGCGACGCCGCGGCGCCGATGATCGCGTCGGTGGCCAGCGTCGCCTTGAGCTGCTCCGACTCGAACCACCGGTCGAGCACCGAGCGCGCGTCGGCGGTGAGGATCTCGATCGCCCGCGCCCCTTCGCGCCCGAGCTTGCGGAAGCGCCACGCGAGCTGCGCCAGGCGCAGGAGGTCGCGCGGCCGCCCGGACCACGGATCGGGGGGCGTCTGCATGAGCGTCGGCTCGATGAAGTCGGCCACGCGCTCGAGCATCGCCTCGTACCGGGGATACGCCTCGGCATCGCGCGCGGAGAACTTCGCGATCTCGCGGTGCGTGAGCGCCTTGTCCGGGCCGAGGAGGAGGTAGCGGCCGTCGGGGAACGGCGTGAACGATGACGGGCTGCGCGGGAGGAGCTCGAAGCCATGGCGGTGCAGCTCCAGGTCGCGAATGATCTCCGGGCGGAGCAGGCTGTTCACGTATGCCGCGGTCGAGACCTTGAACCCGGGAAACACCGTCTCTTCGGTCACGCACGCGCCGCCGACGACCTCGCGGCGCTCGAGCACGAGGACGCGCTTCCCCGCGCGCGCGAGATACGCTGCTGCGACCAACCCGTTGTGGCCGGCGCCGATGATGATCACGTCGTACGAGGTCGCCACGACATTCGCTCCAGGTGACGGTGTGTTAACCTCGGTCGCGGGAGGCTCGCGCGTCAAGGCAGGGCGCGATAGCTTGTGGCCACCGCCCGGGGCACCCGTGCCCCGGGATCGCCGTTTCCCCCCGCCCGCCGCTCCGTGACTCAGGCGCTCGTCGACTCCGCACGCTCTTCCAACGACAACGCCGGCCCGCCGATCCCTTATACGGCCTGGTACGGGCTCGTCGTCCTCACGCTCATCAATCTGCTCAACTACCTCGATCGGATGGTCGTCCCGCCGCTCGGGGAGAGCTTGATGCACTCGGAGCTTCAGCTGACCGGGGAGCAGTTCGGGCTCCTGGCGAGCGCGTTCCTGGTCGTGTACATGGTCGCCGCGCCGCTCGTGGGGACGGTGGGCGACCGGCGTGCCCGGCCACCGCTCCTCGCGCTCGGGATCGCGCTCTGGAGCATCGCGACGGCGCTCGGCGGGCTCGCGTGGAGCTTCGGGTCCCTCGTCGCGGCCCGCGCGAGCGTGGGGATCGGCGAGGCGGTGTACGGATCGATCGCCCCCGCGCTCCTCGCCGACTACTTCCCCGAGCGTCTCCGCGGCCGCGTCTTCGCGATCTTCTTCGCCGCGACCCCCGTCGGCTCGGCGCTGGGCTACATCGTCGGTGGGCTCATGGACCATCACTACGGGTGGCGCGCGGCCTTCTTCGTGGCCGGGGCCCCCGGGATCGTCCTGGCCGCGCTCGCGCTCTGGCTCGCCGAGCCGCGCCGCCACGCACGCGGCGCGCCGGCCACCGCGGCGACGGCGCAGGATCCGGGCGAGGGACCGCTCGCGGGGGGGATCCGCACGTACGCCGCGCTCCTCCGCAACCGGCTCTACCTGCTCACCGTGCTCGGCTACGCGGCGTACACCTTCGCGATCGGCGGGATCGCCGTGTGGATGCCGACCTTCCTCGAGCGCGTACGGCACGTGCCGCGCGCGCAGGCCTCCGTGCAGCTCGGCGCCGTGCTGGTGATCACCGGGTTCGTCGGCACGTTCATCGGCGGGTGGCTCACCGACCGCCTGCTCGAGCGGACCCGGCGCGCCGCGCTCTGGGTGTCCGCCGTGGCCACGCTCCTCGCGGTCCCGTGTGCCTATCTCGCCCTCGCGGCCCCGGACCGCGCCGTGTACTGGCCCGCGCTCATCGTCGCCGAGGTGCTGATCTTCATCTGCACGAGCCCCGTGAACGCGGCCATCGTGAGCGAGGTCCCGGCGACCGTGCGCGCCGCCGCCATGGCGCTGTGCATCTTCACGATCCACACGCTGGGCGACGTCCCCTCGCCGCCGATCATCGGCGCCATCGCCGACGCCAGCTCGCTCGAGCACGGCGTGATGCTGATCCCCGTGGCGGTGCTCGTCGCCGGCGTGATCTGGCTCGCCGCGGCGCGGCTGCGGGTGGCCACCGCACCGGAGCGCGCGCCCGCCTGACGC
>JADGGM010000642.1 GCA_019689955.1 Gemmatimonadaceae bacterium | reverse complement strand
CTGCCCATCCCTGCAAGGTCTGAGCATCATGTCAAGCAAGAATCGTGAAGGTCATTAAGTACCCTGCCAGGGCGCTGTGTGGGCGGCGTTGCCGCCAAGGGCTCGAAGAAGGATCCTTCTTCGAGCCCTTCGCACATCTCAGCCCTGCCGTCGCGCCGCCCCTCTCACGCCCCCACGGCGCTCGGCACGCCGCTCAGCATCTCGTTCGCCAGCTCCACCTCGCTCTTGCTCCCGATGTACAGCGGCGTCCGCTGGTGCAGCTCCGTCGGCGAGATGTCCATGATCCGCGTGGCGCCGTCCGAGGCCGCGCCGCCTGCCTGCTCCACCACGAACGCGAGCGGGTTCGCCTCGTAGAGCAGGCGCAGCTTGCCGCGCGGGCTCTTGGCGTTCGCGGGGTAGCAGAACACACCGCCGCCGAGGAGGTTGCGATGGAAGTCGGCCACGAGGCTCCCCACGTAGCGCACGTTCAGCGCGCGGCGGTCGCCGTCCAGACCGCGGTAGCGGCGCATGAGCGCGCGCACGTGGTCGTCCCAGTGCTGCTCGTACGAGTCGTTCACCGAGAGGTAGCGGCCGTTGTCGGGGATGCGGATGTTCGGGTGCGAAAGGAGGAACTCCCCGATCGACGGGTCGAGCGTGAAGCCGTGCACCCCCTGCCCCGTGGTGTACACGAGCATCGTGCTCGAGCCGTAGATCACGTACCCCGCCGCCACCTGCCGGCGGCCGGGCTGCAGCAGGTCCTCCATCTCGCCGCGCGTGCTGCGCGTGATCTTCCGGACCACGGAGAAGATCGTCCCCACGGGGACGTTCACGTCGATGTTCGACGAGCCATCGAGCGGATCGAAGAGGAGGAGGTACTTCCCGCACCGGAACCCCTCCGGGATCTGGATGATGTCCGGCTCTTCCTCAGAGGCCATGCCGCACAGCCGGCCGCCGTGGTCCATGGCCTTGATGATGATCTCGTTCGCCATCACATCGAGCTTCTGCTGCACCTCGCCCTGCACGTTGTGCATCTCGGTGGCCCCGAGGATGTCCGCGAGGCCGGCCATGCGCACCTTGTTCGCGATCATCTTCGCGGCGAGCGCGAGATCGTACAGGATCCCGGAGAGCTCGCCCGTCGCCTCGGGGTGGAGGCGCTCCTGCTCGATGATGAATCGCTCGATCGTGACGACCGATGTGGGGGTGTGGTGGACCACGTTACACGTCTCCTCGACGCAGGTCGGTAGTGGGATTGACGGCGCTCACTCGTGAGGCCGCGTAGGCGCGGGCGTCGACCTCGAATCGGTTCGCCTGGTAGCCGCGGCGTAGACTCTCCCAGAGATACTGCAGGGGAAATGCCGCGCTCGCCTGAAACTGGTGAACATGCCTCATCTCGTGCAAGAGCAGTTCCGCATGGAGCGGAGTATCGGCGCCCACGAACACGGTGCGCCAGAGGGTGATTGCTGACACGGACCGCTGCCCCAAGCACCACCCGGCGACCCGCACCGCAATCCCGCCCCGCCGAAGACGCACGGCGGCGAGCTCAGGATAGCGGCTGGCCACCTCGGCGGGGAGCGCGACGGGCTCCCCGATCAGCGACGCGAGTGCGCGGGCGAGAGCGCCCATGCGTCCCCTCCTGCCTCGACCTCGACGTGCCGGCCATCTGTTCTCACGACGACGCTCCCCTCTCGATCGGTACGGAGCACCACGGCGCCGCGCGCGGCCAGGGCGCGCAGGACGCCGGGGCTCGGGTGGCCGTACATGTTACCCGCCCCGACCGAAACGAGGGCGAGGCGCGGCTGGACGGCGTCCAGCAATTGGGCAGTGCTGCTGGTCGAGCTGCCGTGGTGCCCTACCTTGAGGACATCGGCGCGGAGCCATTCCCCCTCGTGCGTGAGGAGCCAGTCTTCCTCCCCCCGCTCCGCGTCCCCCATGAGCAGGAAGCGCACCGCGCCGTACTGCGCCTCCACGACGACGCTCCCCTCGTTGGGGTCGCGGAGGGTGGTCATCCAGGCGGAATCGGGGGCGAGGACGCGGAGGCGGACGCCGTCGACGACGAGGGTATCGCCGGGGTGCACGCGTCGCCACCGGACGCCGGCGTCGCGCGCGGCGAGGAGGGAGGTGCGATAGGGGTCGCTGGTCCCCGCATAGGCGCCGTCCCAGTACTGGGCGGGGCGGAGGGCGCGGAGGAGGCTGGCGGCGCCGCCGGCGTGGTCCGCGTGGGGGTGTGTGAGCA
>JADGGM010000641.1 GCA_019689955.1 Gemmatimonadaceae bacterium | reverse complement strand
CACGCGTACATCGACGTCGACGTCACCCCGGGCAACTACGCGCTCCTCTGCTTCGTCCCCGACGCGAAGGATGGCAAGCCGCACATCGCGCACGGGATGTTCAAGCAACTCACGGTGTCGTGAATGGGTCGAAGGAAGGTGGGGTGGCGTGCTGCCCCACCTTCTTTCACCTTTCACGCACCGTATGCCACTCCTCGTCGCGCTCCTCGCCCTCGCGTTCCCTCTCCAAGCTTCCGATACGGCGCTCGTCGCGGCCGAGCGCTCCGCGCATGCGGCGCTCGTGCGCGACGGTGGCCGCCTCTGGCACGCGCGCCTCGACACGATCCCCTGGCTCGCCGTGGACGCGGCGGGGAAGCGGGTGTCGCTCTCCGCGGATCCCGGGCTCACGGGCTACACGCGCGTGGGCGACGGGCTCTGGGTAGGTCCGCTCCCGCCAGGGATCACCCCGGCCAACACGTCCATCGAGTGGGCGGGGCGGCGTTGGGCGATGATCGTCCTCCCGCTCCCCTCCGACTCCGCGGCGCGCACCCGTCTCCTCGTGCACGAGGTGTGGCACGTGGTCCAGCCGGCCGTGCTTCCGCTCCCCGCCGTCCGCGAAGGGAGCGCGGGCGCTGCGCTGCTCGATGAGCCGGAGGGGCGAACGTGGCTCCAGCTCGAGTGGCGTGCGCTCGCCGATGCGCTGGACGGCATGGCGACGCCTGGCGTCCCGCGCGAGCGCGTCACCCGAGCACTGGAGCGCGCGCTCCTGTTCCGCGCGCGGCGCTATCTCGCGGCCGCGCCCGAGGAGCGCGACCGGGAGCGGCTTCTCGACATGAGCGAGGGGCTCGCCGAGTACACGGCGTGGCGGCTCACCGGCGGCGACCCGCGCGCGCTCGCGCACGAGGTGCGCGGCGCGCCCGCGGCGCTCTCCACGTTCGTGCGCGGGTTCCCGTACTACATGGGGCCGGCGTATGCGATGGCGCTGGATTGGCTCCGCCGCGGCGCGAGCTGGACGTCGGAGCTCCGCGGCACGCCCGACCTCCAGCGCCTCGTCGCGCGCTCGCTCCCGACGCGCGATGACCGGCCGGTCGAGGCATGGCTGCTCGCCGCCGAGCGCGGCGCGCCCGACGCGCTCGCTCGACGACTGCGCGCGGCGGCGGAGCGAGAGGGCGCGTCCTACGACCTCGCGTCGCTCCGCGCCGCCGAGTCCGCGCGCTGGCACGAACACGAGCAGCGCCTGGCCGCGCTCCGCGCGACATTCGTGGACGGCCCGACGCTGCGGATCGTCCCCGGCTCGCTCGCGATCACGTTCGACCCGCGGGCGCAGATCGCGCTGGGCGCGGCGGGGACGGTGATGCCGGGGCTGGCCTGGAAGACCGCCGATGGCGCCTCGCTCTCCGCCCCCGCGGGCGCGCTCGTCTCCACCGATTGGTCGGAGCTCCGCGTGCCACTCGACACGCTCGCGCTCGCCGCCGGGACGCTCGACAGCGCGCGGACGTGGCACGCGGCCGGGTGGACGCTCACGCTCCCGCGCGGCTGGGTGCTCGTGCGCGACGGACACTCGTGGGTCGCGCGCCCGCCCGCACGCTGAGCGGACGCGCCCCCTCCGTCAGGGGCGCGTGCCGTGCCGCGCGGTGACGATCGATTTGATCCCGCCGCGAACGTTGAAGTCTCCCACGACTTCCATCCACCGCGGCGCCGCACGGGCGACGAGGTCGTCGAGGATCCGGTTCACCGCGCGCTCGTAGAAGATCCCGTCGTTCCGGAAGCTCCAGAGATAGAGCTTGAGGCTCTTGAGCTCGATGCACTGCGCGTCGGGGATGTAGGTGATCCGGATCGTCCCGAAGTCCGGCGCGCCCCCTTTGAGGAGCTCCAGCTCCGTGGCGTCGGTCTCGATCCCCCCGACGGGGCAGAGGGAAGTGAACTCCGGGCACTCGAGGTAGATCTCGTACGGGCGCCCGGGGTGAGGATTGGCGAAGGTCTCGAGAAGCTCTGGGCGTGGCATGCCGAACGATAGACCAGGAGGGCACGCCGGGCAACGTACGAAGGGCTCGACGCACGGCGCGTCCGCGCGATGGCTCCGACACGGCCCCGCCATGCTGGACGACGCCCGGACCGCGTGCTACCTTGGCGATGTGCCAGCACACTCTGCGCTGGCCGTTGCCGCCGCGAGAACGGCGTGGCGGTACCGCCCCCCGGGGACTCTCTCCTCGGGGGGCTCTTACGTCGGGAGCTGGGGACGGGGAA
>JADGGM010000640.1 GCA_019689955.1 Gemmatimonadaceae bacterium | reverse complement strand
AATACTAACTGGCAACGGGGGGGGCCCCCCGGCCCCCCCCCCCCCGGCGACGCCGGCAAACAAAAAAAGCCGGCCGCTCGTGGGGAGCGGCCGGTGGGTCAGCGCGTCGCGTTCGAGGAAAACCGGCTACCCGAAACGCACGCACCTGCCCGGCCGCTCGCCGGACGCGCGACAACACGCGCACATGCCGCAGCAGGTGCGCGTCTGGAGCGTGGCGAACGCGGAGCAGATGATCATGAGGTGCGTGGAAACGTGGCTGAGCCGGTTGTGACCTGTACAAGTAGGCGCGGTCGGGCGGTCTGTCAACCCCGCTACCCCACCCGCACGCCGTTCGCGACGGGGTGGTCGACCGCGAGGAGCACGACCTCGTCTGGGGCCGGCATCCCACCGAGCACGAGCACTTCGCTCGAGAACCCGGCGATCCGCCGCGGCGGAAAGTTCACGACCGCCACCACTTGCCGCCCCACGAGCGTCTCCGGCGTGTAGTGCTTCGTGATCTGCGCGCTCGATCGCTTCACCCCCAGCTCCGGACCGAAGTCGATCGTGAGCTTGATCGCCGGCTTGCGCGCCTCGGGGAAGGGCTCCGCCGCGATGACGGTGCCGATGCGGATGTCGAGCTTCGCGAAGTCGTCGATCGTCGCCATGGTGTGAGTGTTCGTCACGGCAAGCGTGGCGGAATGGTCGTTCGTGATCTCAGCTCCCCTGCACCACCTTCGCGGTGGCGATGATCTGCCCGGTGTGCCGCTGCGTATGCTCGGCCACGTGCATCAACAGCCCGAGCACGTTCGTCGGGAGCGCCGCCCGCCCCACGGTCCGCGGCTCCAGCAACACCTCGCGCGGCGTCGCGCGCAACGCGTCGATCGCGCCCGCGATCGCTTCCTGCGCGCGCTGCACCAACGGCGCAGCCTCCTCCGGCGGCTCCCCGGGGACCCCTTCCGCCGAGATCGCCGCCAACTGCGCCGCACTCAACCGCTCCCCGCGCGCATAGGTGAGCAGGCGCCCGATGCTCCCCGCGATGTGCCGGAGATGAAACCCCACCGACGCCGCGCCCCCCGGGCGCGCCCACAGCGCCGCCGGCGAAAGATCCCCCGCCGCGCGCGCGATGTCCTCCGACGACTGCGTCAGCGCGTGCGCCGCCGGCATCAAGTATGGGTCCACCCCCGCGATCGGGCCGCGGAGCCACGGTTCCGGTACTGTGCTCATGTCGAGATCCGCTCGTCGAAGAAAGGGAGACGCCCCAGCCCTCCTGCGCCCCCAAGCGGTTCGGGGCTACATTGGAGCATGGGCCAATACAAATATCACGTCTTCGTCTGCACCTCCGGCAGTACCTGCCCCACCCAGGGCTCGGACGCCGTGCACGCCACCCTCAAGCGCGGCGCCGCGGCCGCGGGGCTCCGCGGAACGGTCCGCGTCAACCACGCCGGCTGCATGAACCAGTGCGGCCACGGCCCGATGGTCGTCGTCTACCCCGACGATGTCTGGTATGCGCGCGTCGACGTGCACGGCGCCGAGCGCATCGTGCGGGAGCACCTCGTCGGCGGCAACGTCGTCGCGGAGTACGTGCACCGCGCGCCGCCGGGCGACAACAAGTTGGTCGACTGACCAACCCCACGCGCGATGGCCACCTCCGACCGCCCGTCGCTCGACGCGCCCCGCCCGTCGATCTCCCCGCTCCCGCCGGAGCCGCTCGCCGGCGCGCGCGTGGTCGGCTCCGCGATCGTCTACCGCCTCTACGACGTCGGGTACGAGATCCACCTCGACCGCGCGCTCGACCTCCTCGCCGCCAGCGCCCCGGAGCGCGTCCGCCCCGTCCGCGGCGAGGCGCAGGCCATCCAGATCAAGAATCCGCCGATCACCGTCATCCTCGGCACCGAGCGTCTCGTGATCGGCGAGCACTACATCGACGCCGAGCTCTCCGCGCGGATCTTCGACTTCGGCGTCGTCTCCCTCCGCATCCGCGTCCCCGCTCCCGCGGGCACGACGTGGATGGAGTACGCCGACTTCGGGAACGCAGTCGACGCGGACGTGGACCTCACCCCCGTCTTCGACCACCACCGCCGCCTCCTCACCGACCGGATCGCGCCGGCGATCGAGCGCCCCGCGATCGCGCCGGTGACCGAGGACTACGTCGTCTTCCGCATCACGCGGCTCACCGGCGCGAACGGCGCCGAGCTCCCCACGGACGTGCTCCGCGACGAGGACGTGGCCCCCCTCCTCCTCAACGAGCG
>JADGGM010000639.1 GCA_019689955.1 Gemmatimonadaceae bacterium | reverse complement strand
CCTCCGACGCCCCCACCATCAACCCGGGCGAAGAGCTCGACCTGTCGGTCAGACCGACGATCATCTTCCAGGTCTTCGGCTCGGCCAACGACCCGCGCATGGTGCCGATCGCGGCGCTCCGCCAGGGAGCGCTCGTGCCGATCGTGCTCCGGCAGCAAGGGTGGCACCACTTCGACGCGATGTACTTTCACCCCGGCGCCATCTACCCCCTCTACGCCGATGGCCGCCTCAAGGGCACCGTGACCGTGCGGCGCGGGATGTGGACCGGGGGCGGCAACGATCCGCTCTACACACTCCCCGGGTGCCAGACGCTCACCCCGCTCGCCGCCGTCACGCTCAGCAGCACGAGCGCGCCGACCGCCTTCACCGTCGAGTATCTCGCCGCGAGCACGCCCGTCATCGACTCGCAGCGACCCGCCGCGCCGGCCACCGCAACGCTTCCCGCGGCCGAGACCGAGCGCATCGCCCGCACCGTCGCCGCGCGCGTCGCGCAGGACTTTCACATCAACGTCGCGACGCTCGACTCGCTCGACTTCCACGCCCTCTCCTTCCCGAGCGGCGTGGGGACGGCGCCGACCATCGTCGCCTCGTTCATCGATCCCGAGGCGGACAACCCCGCCTCCCTCAACGTGCGCACGACGCACCTCCTCCTCATCGCCAACCGCGATTCGACGGGCGCGTACGTGCCGACCTTCATCCACCGCGTGAACGGCGCTCTCGCCGACGCCGAGTTCCGGCGCTTCGTCGACCACCTCGACCTCACCGGCGACGGCGTCGACGAGATCGTGCTCGAAGGGTGGCACTTCGGCGGCGCGGCGAGCTTGACGATCCTCGGGTGGCGCGACGGGAAGTGGGTGACCGTCCACCACACCCGCCCCACCTGGTGCCTCGACGACGCGCCGAGCAAATGACGTGAGCGCGCGCGAGCCGGCGCGCGCTATCCCACGACGCCGACCGCCACCCCGTCGCCGATCGGGAGCACGATCCCGGTGACGCGCGGATCGGTCGCCAGCTTCCGGTTGAAGGTGCGGATGCCACGCAGCTCCGGGTCGTCGAACGCGGGATCGGGGACGCGTCCGCTGCGGAGCGTGTTGTCGGCGATCATGAGCCCGCCCGGACGCAGCAGGCGTAGGGCCCACTCGAAGTACGTGGGGAGCGGCGCCTTGTCCGCATCGAGGAACACCGCGTCGAATCGCTCCCCCACGAGCCCGGCGAGGAGCTGCAACGCTGCCCCCTCGCGCACCTCGATGGCGTGCGCGAGCCCGGCGCGCGCGATGTGGCGGCGGGCGAAGGCCGCGTGCTCGGGGTTGATCTCGAGCGAGAGGATGCGCCCCTCGGCGCCCATCGCGCGCGCCATCCAGATCGCCGAGTAGCCGCCGAGCGTCCCCACCTCGAGCACCCGGCGCGCGCCGATCGCGCGGAGAAGCATCTGGAGGAGCCGCCCCGTCTCGGGAGGGACCGAGATCGGCGGGAGGCCGGAGCGGTCCGCCTCCTCGCGGAGCGCGCGGAGCACGTCATCCTCGGGGGCGAACAGCTCTGCAATGTACTCCGCGATCCGATCAGTCATCCGTACCGTGCCGCGCTATTCGACGCCGATGTCCCACGCCTGCTCCAGATCCTTCTTCGAGTACGCCCGAAACGCGGTGAGCGTCTGCGTCCGCTCCACCCCCGGCACGCGCGCGAACTCCTCCGTCACCACCTGCGCGATTCGCTCGTACTCGGCCACGCGCACGATCGCCACGAGGTCCCACTCGCCTGACACCGAGTAGACCTCCGCCACGCCATCGATCCCCGCCAACCGCATGGCGCATTGCGGAACCTGCTTCGGCTCGCACTTGATGAGCACGATCGTCGTGATCACTCGTCGCTCGGGAAAGGAGGAACGTTGAGCAGCCAGATCCCTTTGATCGCCTGATGATCGTCGACGTCGACGAGGATGTCGCGGGCGATGCACACGGTCCGCGCCGGCCGCTTGGCGCCGAGCCGGAAGTGGATCGTCCGCTCCGACGGATCGGCCTCGGCGACGAGCGTCGTGTCCATCTGCAGCACCGCGA
This sequence comes from Gemmatimonadaceae bacterium, assembly GCA_019689955.1. Lineage (GTDB taxonomy): Bacteria > Gemmatimonadota > Gemmatimonadetes > Gemmatimonadales > Gemmatimonadaceae > JADGGM01. The sequence continues at coordinate 174 of JADGGM010000639.1, read as the reverse complement.
CCGGCTTCTGTTCCGCGGTCGGCACCACGAGGCGCGCCACCTCCACGTCGGCGGGGACGCTGAGCGTGGGAAGCTTCTTCACGTCGGGCCAGACCGCGACCTCCACCCCGTGGACCGTCCCCCCCTTCACGTCGAGGATCACCCACGAGCCTGGCTCTTATACCCAACACCCAT
>JADGGM010000011.1 GCA_019689955.1 Gemmatimonadaceae bacterium | reverse complement strand
GTCGATCGTGAAGTTGCGCAGGTACGCGGCGTCCGAGCCGTAGATGTGGAACCCGTAGCCGAACGTGTCGAACAGCAGGTTGTTGATGAGCCGCTTGGTGCCGGTCTGGTTCTGCGCGTAGATCCCGTGCGCCCACTGATTCGCTCCGGGCGCATAGTAGCCGACGTTGTAGAGGATGTTGCCGTACGCTTCCTGGTCAGGCCCTTCGGACCAGAGCCCGAGCCCGCTCCCCGAGGCGTCGTGGATCACCATGTTGATGAACCGGCAGCCGGGGCAGTGCGAGGTCACGGCTTCCAGATTCGTCGTGCTCGTGCTGCTGTTGGTGAGCTCCATCCCCCAGAACCAGGTGTACTGGCCGTCGACGGAGAGGTTGCCGTCGATGGTGGCGCGCTCGCCAGGATACTGGCGGAAGATGATCGGCGCGCTGGCCGTCCCGCGGGTCTGCGGGTGGAAGCTCCCGCGGTAAGTCCCGCCGCGCAGCCACACGGTGTCGCCGGGCTGGATCTTGCCGTTGCCGCCGGCGAACGCGGTCGCGAGGCTCCACGGCGAGCTGCTGCTCCCGCTCCCGCTGCTCGATCCGTTCGGCGAGACGTACCACCCGCTGTGCGGGCCGCTGCTGCTGCCACCGCTGCTGCTGCCGCCGCCGCTGCTGCCGCCGCTGCTGCCGCTCCCGGTACTGTCGCTGCTGCCGCTGCCGTTCTTGACCTTCACCAGCGCCGACATCGAGTTGCTCTTCCCGGCCGAGTCGGTCGCGACGACGGTGAGCGTGTGGTTCCCGTCAGCGAACGTGGTCGTGTTCCACGAGCCGGTGTAGGGCGCGGCCCGCTCGGTGGGGCTCACCGCCTTCCCGTCGACCAGGAACTGCACGCGGTCGATCCCCGCGGGGCTCGACGCGGTTGCCTCCAGCCGCACCGTGCCCGACACCGTGGCGCTGTCCGACGGCGTCTTGAGCGCGACCGTGATCCCCGTGCTGCCCCCCGACCCGCCCGAGGAGCCGGAGGCGCTCACGACCATCACCGTGTACATGTTCCCGGCGACGTCGTAGTTCGCGGGGACGTTGCTCCCCAGCGTCACGTGCCCCTTGGGGAAGTTCTTCTTGAACAGCAGGCGCTTCTCGCCCGTGCTGTAGTAGTCGGTCGCATAGAACGCGGTGCCCGCGTCCTGGAAGGAGGAGCGGAGCCAATCGGGCACCGCGACCCGCGCATCGTGCGCCACGTAGACCGTCACGTCGCGGTCCACATCGAACGACAGGAAGTTGCTGCTTCCGGGCTTGGCCGCCTTGTCGTCGTCCGCCGCCATGATGTACGCCGCGCCGGCGACCATGGAGGGGAGGGGCGACTTCGCGGCGTAGCTCCGGTCTGTGAACAGCTTGGAGCCCACGGCCATCCCCGTGGAGCCGACGACGTACTTGCGCCCCGAACCGACCGTGATCCCGGAGATCACCGGCATGCTGATCGCCCCCGCCACGACGTCGAGCGACGGGGCGGGAGCGGTGGGATCAGGGGTTTTGGTGTCGGAGCAGGCGGTGAAGGAGAGGAGAGTGAGGGGAGCGAGGGCGAGCGCCCACGGAGATCGGGTGATCCGCATAGAGGGTACCGGGTTGTAGCGTCCGTCCGGCAGCCCGACGAGCGTGGCACCCCAACGTGCAGGGTGCGGTAGCCTCGTAGCTTTGCGTCACCGGCTTTCGCCGGGTTTGCCCTTGTCGCGACGGGCCACTCCGGGCCCATGCGATCGTCCTTCCGTCGCCTCGGTTCGTCGCTGCGTTGGTGCCCAAACCCGAATTGGACAGCTCGGCAGCGAATTGTGCCCATAGTATTAGGGACACAGGCGAATCGCTCAAGCAAAGAGATGGGGCTTTCCCGCCTGTTGACTGTTCGGTCAGGCAGACCATCTGTTGTCGCCGCGCGTGAACCCATCGCTCTTGCGCGTCAGTCGGCAGTCGTCACGAGCGCGCGGCGGCGAAAACGAAGGTTGAGCCGTCGGACGTCCACGAGCGCTCCGGGGACGAGCGCGAACAACAGTCCGAGGGCAGGGGTCATGTAGCGCGCGATCGAGAGGACGAGGATGGTCATCGCCCAGAACCAGAGCGCGGTGCCCCACGCGAGGATGGCGAAGCGCCGCGTCCACCCCCCGCGCCGCCACGCGCTCCACGTCCCGATCAGGATGATGGGCAGATAGATGGCCTGAACGAGCAGCACGAACCGGTCGTAGCGCGAGCTGTCGGTGGCGTACCAACTGCTCGCCGCCTTGAGCGCGACGAATTTCGCCATGGCGGCGGGGCGGCGAGCGAGCTCCTCCCGCAGGTACGACATGACCGTGCCGAACGACTGGGTCCGCAGCACGTCCTGCCGCGCGAGGATCTCCCGCTGCAGCGCCTCCACGTCCGCCGGCACGTGCACATGGCGATGGTCCTGCGGGTCCACGGCGTACGTCAGCCCATCGACCATGCTCGGCACGCCGCCGGTGCTGAGCGGGATCACTCGCCCCACGTGCTGGTACGCCCAGATCTCCCACGGGAGCACGGCGAGCAGGTTCCCGGCGACGAGGAGCGCGCCGAGCGCGAGGCGCCGGCCGCGCGCGACATCGCGCAGGAAGAACCAGAGCAGCAGCGCCAGGAGCCCACCCAGCCCGAGCGCGATCGGCCGGATGAGCATCGCGATCCCCACGAGCACCCCCGCGCCGAAGAGAAGCATGCGCGCGTGCCGTCGCGCCTGGATGGCGCGCCAGTACACCAGCACCCCTCCGATGAGCGCGGGGATGAACGGCGTCTCCGGGCTCGGGTACGTCGTCAGCCACAGCGGAAGGAGGTACGTGGCCCACAGGAGCGTCGCGACCAGTGCCGGCCCCGTGTCCCACGCCATTCGGGCGAGGCGATACACCAGCGTGCACTCGAGGCCGCGGCACGTGAGAACGAAGACCGTCACGCCGACGCCAAGCGGAAGGTGCAGGAACCGCGCACTGTGGTACACCCCCGCGAGCAGGAGCGGGAAGCCGGGCGGGTAGCGGACGTTGAAGCCGACGTGTCCGCCGGTCAGCGCCGACACCTGCCCCACGTAATCGGTGTTGAGGCTCGCGAAGTGCTCGGGCGTGACCGAGAGGAACGAGGGGCGCACGACGAGCCAGAACGCGAGCGTCGCCACGATCGACCCGACGACGGCCGCAAGGGTCGGACTCACGAGCGCGTACTGTTCGGCGGTGGTGCGAGCCTGGTGCAGGGGGGTGGCCATGACCGAGGAGGGCCGCGACGACCGGCGGCGAGGGGTGGAGCAGCGGCGAAGCGCGGCGGCCGTACCCGGAACCTCGGATGCGGCCGCGGTACTTCGCCCAAGAAGCTATCACCAATCGCGCGGAATCACTACCCTATTTCTTGAGCACCACATACACGTTGAGCTCCGTCCCGGTGCTGGCCCCGGTCTTCCCGACGATCGACGTCGGCGGCGTGATGCTCGTGATCGGAAGCGTCACCGTCCCCCCGCCGTACGTCGCCGAGGTCACCGGTGCGCCAAAGAAGTTCTGCGCGTTCCGCACCTCGTAGGCCTCCCCCGGCTTCAGCACGCCGGAGAGATCCACGCTCACCGACCCCTGGTGCCCCCAGTTGAAGATGATCACGTTCGCCCGCCCGGCCTCGTACTGGTTCGGCTGCACGACGACCTTGGTGCTCGTCGGCGTCGCGTTCGTGAGCGTGCTGCTCCCATCGAGGCCGGTGGCCTGCTGCCACCCGCTCAGCGTGTAGCCGTGCCCGCCCGAGGAGTTCACCAGCGCGAACGGCGAGCCGCTCGTGGTCTTGAAGTAGTTGTTCGATCCCCACGAGCCGGTGGTCGTGCTCTGCCCGCTGGCCAGCTCCAACGTGATCAGAGCGCCGCTCGGGTCGATCACGGTGTTCCGCTGGAAGGTGAGGCTGCTCCAGTGGGAGATCATCACCTGCCCGACGAAGTAATTGTCGGTCACGGTCGCCCCGGAGCTCACGGGGCTGTCCCACCCGTAGCCGATGCGGGCGGTGTTGTAGCGCTGCCCCGGGCTCCGGTAGCTCATGTTGTGCGTGAAGGTGAGGTTCTCCACCGGCACGTTCCCGCCGATCTGGTAGTCCATCCCCGAGCCCAGCCCGCTGTTCACCACCAGGTTGCCGTCGATCGTGAAGTTGCGCAGGTACGCGGCGTCCGAGCCGTAGATGTGGAACCCGTAGCCGAACGTGTCGAACAGCAGGTTGTTGATGAGCCGCTTGGTACCGGTCTGGTTCTGCGCGTAGATCCCGTGCGCCCACTCCGTGGCGCCGGGCGCGTAGTAGCCAATGTTGTAGAGGATGTTGCCGTACGCTTCCTGGTCCGGCCCCTCGGACCAGAGCCCGAGCCCGCTCCCCGACTCGTCGTGGATGACGAGGTTGATGAAGCGGCACCCCGGGCAGTGCGAGGTGATCGCTTCGAGGTTGGTGTTGCTCGTCGTGGAGCTGGTGAGCTCGAAGCCCCAGAACCAGGTGTACTGGCCGTCGACGGAGAGGTTGCCGTCGATCGTGGCGCGCTCGCCGGGATACTGGCGGAAGATGATCGGCGCGCTGGCCGTCCCGCGGGTCTGCGGGTGGAAGCTCCCGCGGTAAGTCCCGCCGCGCAGCCACACGGTGTCGCCGGGCTGGATCTTGCCGTTGCCGCCGGCGAACGCGGTCGCGAGGCTCCACGGCGAGCTGCTGCTCCCGCTCCCGCTGCTCGATCCGTTCGGCGAGACGTACCACCCGCTGTGCGACGTGCTCGTCGAGGCGACGGTGATCGATGCGGTGCCCGACTTCCCTTCGCTCGTCGCCGTGATCGTCGCCGAGCCGGCCCCGGTCGCGGTCACGAGCCCGCTCCCGGACACCATGGCCACGCCGCTGTTGCTCGTGCTCCACGTGACCGTGCGCCCGGTGAGCGTGTTCCCCGACGCGTCGCTCGTCCTGGCCGAGAGCTGCACCGTGCTCCCCATCTGCACGCTCGCGCTGCTCGGCGTCACCGACACCGCGGCCACCGGCACCGGCTTCACGAGGAGCGTCGCGGTCCCGCTCTTCCCCTCGCTCGTCGCCGTGATCGTCGCCGTCCCCGCGGCCACGGCCCTCACCGCGCCCGTGCTCGTCACCGTCGCGATCCCGGTGTTCGACGACGTCCAGGTGATCGTGCGCCCCGAGAGCGCGTTCCCGCTCCCATCCTTCGGCGTGGCGGTGAACTGCCCGCTCTGCCCCACGATCAGCGTGTCCGCCCCCGGCGACACCGACACCGTGGCCACGGGCACGACCGTCGCCGTCACCGTCACGGCCACCGGCGCGCTCTTCCCCTCGCAGTACGCGGTGATCGTCGTCGTCCCCTGCGCCACCCCCTTTACGAGACCGGTCGAGGACACCGTGGCGACGGCGGTGCTCCCGGTCGACCAGGTGATCGTCCGCCCGGTGAGCGCCTGCCCGCTCTGGTCGAGCGGGGTCGCCGTGAGCTGCGCCGTGGCGCCGGCCTGGAGCGACACGCTGGTCGGCGACACCTTGACGCTCGCCACCGGCGCCTTCGTCACCGACACCGTGCTGGTCCCGTGCTTCCCTTCGCTCGTCGCGGTGATCGTCGCCGACCCTTCCGCGACCCCCGTCACCACCCCGCTCGACGACACCGTCGCCACGGCGGTGTTCGAGCTGCTCCACGAGATCGCGCGCCCGGTGAGCACCGCGCCGCGCGCGTCGCGCGTGGTCGCGGCGAGCTGGGTCGTGGCGCCCGGCGCGATCGACACGCTGGTCGGGCTCACCGACACCGTGGCGACGGCCGCCGTCGCCACGGTCACGGTGGCGCTCGCGCTCACGCCGTCGATCGTGACGGTGATCTTCGTGGTCCCGGTCTTCACCCCCGTCACCCTCCCGCTGGCCGACACGGTCGCGATGGTCGGATCGGCGCTCGCCCACGTGGCCGGGCGCCCCGTCACCGCGGCCCCGGTCTCATCGTGCGGGGTGGCGACGAGCGTGATGGCGTCGCCGATGGCGATCGTCACGCTCGTCGGCGAGAGGTCGATGGACGCGACTGGGGGAGGGAGGACGGTGATCGTCGCCGTCCCGGACTTGTTGGCGCTGACGGCCGTGACGAGCGTCGAGCCGACGCGCTTGGCCGTGACATCGCCGTCGGGGCTCACCGAGGCAACCGCGCTGTCCTGCACCGTCCACGTCACCGCCTGCCCCGACACCGGCGCGCCCGACGGATCCAACACCGTCGCACTCAGCGAAACGTGCTTGCCGACGTTCACGCTGGCCGCTGCCGGCTGTACCATCACCGACGCCACGGAATGCGGTGCATCGAGCGTCGGCGCAGCCGTATCGAGACAACCGACCACCGTGAACGGAAGGAGCAGCACGGCGGGTGGACTCACACGAAAGAAGGCACGCATGCCCTACCCCCGGTGAAGGATCCGTTCGGCAACCCGACCAGCGTGGCACGGCAAGCGTGCGGTAGCTTCGTTGGCTTTGCGTCCCCGGCTTTCGCCGGGTTTGCCCTTGTCGCGGCCCCCCGAGGGGCGAGCGATCGTGCCGTTCTGTTTGTGGTCTTGACGTTCGCCTGCTAGAACGACGGAGCGCGGAGCGGGTCACCGCTCCGGCGCGGGTGGAATATATCGTGGCAGGGAGAGAGAAATAAGGCCCGGCTCTGGCGAACGGAATGTGAGAGCGGCATAATTTTTGGATGTCGCCGCGGCAGCGACCGAAGTGCGGCCGCACCAGCGTTCCCCCAACCGCCGCCTCGACACTGTGCTCGGCGATCCACCAGCATCTCCCCCGCGCGGCCGCACGAGTGGTCCGCGCCCTCGCGCCGTCGTGCCTGCGCCCGAGCTCGCCTCGCGCGCGCCCCGGCCCCGCCTTGGCGTGGTCGGCCCCCTCGTAGGGCGCAACCCGGGGCGCGTGACCACGCAGGGGGAGATCCTCGCCGACCTCTTCGGCAACTCCGGCTACGACGTCCGCGCCGTGTCCCACGCGGCCAGCCGCTACGCGCGCCTCGCCGACATCGCGGTCACTGTGGCGCGGTGGCGACAGTCGGTCGACGTTTTGATGATCCAGTGCTACGGGGGGCCAAGCTTCGTGGTCGAGGACGTGGCCACCCTGCTCGGCCGATGGCATCGCCGCGCCGTCGTCCTCCATCTGCGGGGGGGAGCGATGCCGGAGTTCTTCGCCCGCTACCCGCGCTGGACGCGCCGCGTCCTCGCCCGCGCGGACGCGATTGTGGCGCCGTCGAGCTTCCTTGCCGAGGCGGTGGTGCCGTACGGCTTCCGGGCGCGCGTGATCCCGAACGTGATCGACCTCGCCGCCTACCCGTTCCGGGTCCGCGAGCGTCCCGCGCCGCGCCTCTTCTGGATGCGCAGCTTCCACTCGATCTACAATCCGCGGATGGCGCTCGCGGTGCTGGCGCGTGTCCGCGTCGTGCGCCCCGACGCCACGCTGGTCATGGGGGGGCAGGACAACGGGATGCTCGCCGAGGTGCGAGCCGACGCGGAGCGACTGGGCCTCGCCGATGCCGTGCGCTTCCCCGGCTTCCTCGGCCCCGAGGCCAAGCGGCGCGAGGGGGATGCCGCCGACGTGTTCCTCAGCACGAACCACATCGACAACACCCCCGTCGCCGTGATCGAGGCCGCGGCCATGGGGCTCCCGGTGGTCTCCACCCGCGTGGGGGGCGTCTCGCACCTCATCCGCGATGGCGACACGGGCCTCCTCGTCCCCGACGGCGACGACGCGGCCATGGCCGCCGCGGTCCTGCGCATCCTCGACGAACCGGGGCTCGCCGCGCGCCTCTCGCGGAACGGGCGTGCGATGGCCGAGCGGTCGTCGTGGGAGCAGGTACGCGCGCAGTGGGACGCGCTGTTCGACGAGCTCGCCCCGGTGTGGCGCGGAGGGAGGGGCTGATGTGCGGCATCTGCGGCATCGTCCATCGCGACCCGGCCGCGTCCATCGACCCCGCCGAGCTGGCCGCGATGTGCGACATCATCCTCCACCGCGGCCCCGACGACGGCGGGCAGCACGTGGAGCCCGGGGTCGGGCTGGGCTCGCGCCGGTTGGCGATCGTGGACCTTTCCCCGCGCGGCCACATGCCGATGTCCACCGACGACGGGCGCTATCACATCGTCTACAACGGCGAGGTGTACAACGCGGCCGAGCTGCGGAGTGCTCTCGAGGGGCGGGGGCACACCTTCCGCTCGCGGAGCGACACGGAAGTGGTGCTCCAGCTCTACGCGGCCCACGGGCCCGCGATGCTCGACCAGCTCAACGGGATGTTCGCCATCGCGATCTGGGACTCGCGCGAGCGGACGCTCTTTCTCGCGCGCGACCGGCTGGGGATCAAGCCGCTGTACTACGTGCACGACGGCGACACCTTGCGCTTCGCCTCTGAGCAGAAGGCGCTGTTCGCCGGCGGCGTCGTGCCGCGCCTCGACCCCGCGGCGTGGGAGGAGCTCGTCTGCTTCCGGTACGTCGCCGGGGAAGCGACCCCCTACGCCGGCGTGCGCCGCCTCCTCCCCGGCCACTACCTCCTCTGGCGCGACGGCGCGGTGCGGACGCGCCGGTGGTGGCGCCTGGCCGAGCGCGTCGCCGAGCTGCGCGCCGCGCCGGCGGACGACGCGCTGTCGCCCTGGTATCGCGCCACCTTCGACGACGCCGTGCGCCTGCGGCGCATCAGCGACGTCCCCGTCGGCGTGCTCCTGAGCGGCGGCCTCGACTCGGGTACCGTCGCCGCATCGCTCGCCGCGCAGGCCGGGGGCGGGGTCCACAGCTTCACCGTGTCGTTCGGCGAGGCGGGGTTCGACGAGGCGCCCCTCGCCCGCCAGGTGGCCGACCGGTGGGGGCTCGTGTACCACGACATTCGCGTCGCGGAAGCGGAGCTCCTCCCGCGCCTCCTGCGGGCGACGTGGCTGAACGATGAGCCGCTCGCCCACGGGAACGAGCTCCACCTGTGGGCGATCTCCGAGCACGCGAAGCCGCGCGTCACGGTGCTCCTCTCGGGGGAGGGGGCCGACGAGACGCTCGGCGGCTACGTGCGCTATCGCCCGCTCCGCTCCCCCCGCCTCTTCGACGCCGCGCGCGCCCTCGTGCCGCGCCGCCTCCTCGCGCGCCTCGGGCGCGGCCGGGCGCGCAAGCTCGCGCGGATGCTCGGGCTCGGATCGCGCGAGGCGTTCGTCCTCTACAACGCTTGCGAAGTGCTCCCCGCGGACCTCCACGCGCTCGGCGTGCCGGTGGGGGAAGCGGCGGCGTACCGCGCACAGCTGCTCGCCGAAGCCGCGCGCGTGTACCCCGATGAGCCGATGCGGCAGGCGATGTACCTCGACCAGCACACCTTCCTCTGCTCCCTCCTCGACCGGAACGACCGGATGACCATGGGCGCGTCGATCGAGTGCCGGGTGCCGTTCCTCGACTATCGCATCGTCGAGCGCCTCGCCGCCGCGCCGTCGCGCCAGCTCCTCTCGGGGCGCGAGAGCAAGCCGCTCCTCCGGTCGGCGCTCGGCGATCGCCTCCCGGCGAGCGTGCTGGCCGGACGCAAATGGGGGTTCGGGGTGCCGTGGAGCACGTACCTCCGGCAGGTCCCGGAGCTCCGCGCCATCGTGAACGACCTCCCGGACACGCGCCCCGTGTGCGACGGCCCCTTCGACCGCCGCGCGCTCGTGCGCCTCACGAGCGCGTTCCTCGCCGGCGACCGCCGCACCGACGCGCTGGTGCGGCAGCTCGTGGTGATCGCGCTCTGGCATCAGGCGTGCGTCGACTCGTGGACCCCTGCCGCCGCTTCGGTCGCACGGCCGTGAATGCGTGGACGCTGCGCTTCTATCACGCCATGCCCCCGGTCGTGCGGTCCGCCGCCGCCGGGGCACGGGGGTGGTATCTCCGCGCCTGGCGCTACGGTCCCGAGACGGACCGCCTCGCCGACGCCGCGCTCGCGCGCGAGCGGTGGTCCAGCGCGCAGTGGGCCGCGTGGCGCGAGGAGCGGCTCGCCCAACTGCTCGAGCGCGCGGCCACGCGCGTCCCCTACTACCGCGACCAATGGGCCGCGCGCCGGCGGCGCGGGGACCGGGCCTCGTGGGAGCTCCTCGCCAACTGGCCCGTGCTGGAGAAGGAGGCCGTGCGCACCGCCCCGCGCGCCTTCCTCGCCGACGACTGTAACCCGCGCACGATGTTCCACGAGCACACGAGCGGCACCACCGGCACCTCGCTCGATCTCTGGTGGAGCCGCGCGACGGTGCGCACCTGGTATGCGCTCTTCGAGGCGCGCTGGCGGCGGTGGTACGGGGTGAGCCGCCACGACCGGTGGGCGATCCTCGGCGGACAGCTCGTGGTCCCCGTGGCGCATCGCACGCCTCCCTTCTGGGTGTGGAACCCGGCGCTGCACCAGCTCTACCTCTCCTCGTATCACCTCGCGCCCGACCTCATCCCGCACTACGTGACCGCGCTGCGTCAGCATCGCATCCGCTACCTCTTCGGCTACACGTCCGCGCTCCACACGCTCGCCCAGGGGGCGGAGCCGGGGTCGCTGCGCGCGCTCGGCCTCGCGGTGGTGATCGCCAACGCCGAGCCCGTGCTCCCGCACCAGCGCGAGGCCATCGAGCGCGCCTTCGGCGCCCCGCTCCGCGAGACGTACGGGATGGCGGAGATCGTGACCGCGGCCGGCGAGTGCGAGCACAACCGCCTCCACCTCTGGCCCGACGCCGGCGTCGTGGAGCTCCTCGACGGTGACGCGCCCGTCCCCCCCGGCGAGACGGGGGACCTCGTGTGCACGGGGCTCGTCAACGCCGACATGCCCCTCGTGCGCTATCGCGTCGGCGACCGCGCCGCGCTCGACCCGAGCGATGCGCCCTGCCCGTGCGGCCGCACCCTCCCGCGCCTCGCCCGCATCGAGGGGCGCGCGGACGACGTGCTCTACACGCGCGACGGGCGCGCGGTGGGGCGCATGGACCCGGTGTTCAAGAGCCGCCTCCCCGTGCACGAGGCGCAGATCATCCAGGAAGCGCTCGACCGCGTGCGCGTGCGCTACGTTCCCGCGGCCGGCTTCACCCCGGCCGACGGCGAGGCGATCGCCGCGCGCATCCGCGACCGGATGGGCGACGTGGACGTGGTGCTCGAGCCGGTGTCCGCGATCCCGCGCACGTCCAACGGGAAGCTGCGCGCCGTGGTGTGCGCGCTCTCCCCGGACGAGCGCGCCCGTCTTCGCGCGGGCGACGTCACCGCGAGCCGCGAGCGTGCCCCGTGAAGCTCGCCATGCTCACGCAGTACTACCCGCCGGAGATCGGCGCGCCGCAGCGGCGGCTGGCGAGCCTCGCCAGCCACTTTCTCCGCGCGGGGCACGAGGTGACGGTGCTCACCGCGATGCCCACCTACCCGCTGGGGCGAGTGCACCCGGGGTACGGCGGCCTCACGCGGCGTGAGGTGATCGACGGCGTCCAGGTGCTGCGCACGTTCATCTACCCCACGCAGAAGACCGACTACGCGCGCCGCCTGGCGAACTACTTCTCCTTCGTGCTCTCCTCGGCGGTGTACGGCACGGTGGAGCTCGACTCCCCCGACTACCTGCTCGTCGAGAGCCCGCCGCTCTTCCTCGGGCTTTCGGGGGCGTGGCTCGGCGCGATCAAGCGCACGCGCGTGATCTTCAACGTCTCCGACCTCTGGCCCGAGAGCGCCGTGCGCCTCGGCGTGGTGCGCGAGGGGAGCATGGTGCATCGCGTGAGCGCGCGGCTCGAGGCGTTCTGCTACCGGCGCGCGTGGATGGTCACGGGGCAGAGCCGGGAGATCATCGCCAACGTCGCCGAGCGCTTCCCGAGCTGCCGCACCTACCATCTGTCGAACGGCGTCGAGTGCTCCGCGTTCGGCCCCGAGCGCGCGACCGCCGAGGCGCGCGCCACGCTCGGCGCGAACGGCCGGTGCATCGCGCTCTACGCCGGGTTGCACGGGATCGCACAGGGGTTGGGGCAGCTCCTCGATGCCGCCGACGCGATGCGCGGTGACGCCGGCGGGCCGGACCTCGTGCTCATGGGCGAGGGCCCGACCAAAGCCGCGCTCGTGGCCGACGCCGCGGCGCGCGGGCTCGGGGACCGCGTGCGCTTCCTCGACCCGCGCCCCGCGGCCGCGCTCCCCCCGCTCCTCGCCGCGGCGGACATCCTCGTCGTGCCGCTGGGGCTCGGCATCCCCGGCGCGGTGCCCTCGAAGATGTACGAGGCGATGGCCACCGGGCGCCCCGTCGTCCTCGTCGCCACGGGGGAAGCGGCGAACGTGGTGCGCGAGCATCGCGCCGGGATCGTCGTGGAGCCGGGAGACATCGCCGGGCTCACGGCGGCGCTGCGCACGCTGCGCGACCAGCCGGCGCTGCGCGCGGAGCTGGGAGCGAACGGGCGGCGCGCGGTGGAGCGGCACTTCGACCGCGCGGAGATCGCCGCGCGATTCATTCGCACGCTCGAGGCGGAGCTGGCGCGGTGAGCGAGCCCGAGCGGCTGCGCACCGAGGAAGCGCGCATCCGCCGCGCCTACGAGGCGCGCCACGACGACGCGCGCTACTCGTGGCTCGCGCGCGGGCAGCAGCTCATCGTGCAGGGGGCCGAGCGCGGGCTGCTCGACGCACTCCGCCGCGCCGGCGTCGATGCGCTCGACGAGCTGCGTGTGCTCGAGGTGGGGTGCGGCACGGGGCACTGGCTGCGCGCCTTCGTGCAGTGGGGCGCGCGCCCCGAGCACCTCGTCGGCGTGGACCTCCTCGCGCACCGCATCGCCGAAGCCCGCGCGCGGTGCGCCGCGGCCGTGCGCGTCGCCGTCGCGAGCGGCGCCGAGCTCCCCTTCGCCGCCGGCACCTTCGACGTCGTGCTGCAGTCGACCGTGCTCACCTCCATCCTCGAGCGCGGCATGCGCGAGCGCGTCGCGCGCGAGATGGTGCGCGTCCTCCGCCCCGGCGGGATCGTGCTCTGGTACGACTTCTTCGCCGACAACCCGCGCAACCCCGACGTGCGCGGCGTGCGCCGCCGCGAGCTCGACGCGCTCTTCCCGGACTGCGAGATCCACGTCCGCCGCGTCACCCTCGCCCCGCCCCTCGCGCGCGCCCTCGCCCCGCGGCTGTGGCCACTCGCATCCCTCCTCAGCTCGCTCCCCGTGCTGTGCACCCACTACGTGGGGTTCATCCGACCCGCTGGCACGCTGCTCGGTCGTTGTGACACCTGATGTGGCAACGCCACGACAACTGAACGCGGGAAAGGATGGGTCTGTCTCGCGCGTGAAGTTAACCCCCTCTATTGGGCCTTAACTCCCTGTATTGCTGGCGTTTTGGTCTATTGACCCCCTTCTGGGGCGCTCTTATGCTAGACCGCCACGAACGGTTAGAAGCGCCTAAGAAATCGAAATTTTGCCGCACCCTGAGCAAGAAATTCTCAGGCGTGCTGGAGCATTCTCATGCCGCCATCGGAAGCCAATCCGGTCCGTTCCACCGCCGTTGGGTCCGGCGACGTGCTCCCCCGGGTGAAGGTCGCGGCGGCGTCGGCCGCGCCCGCGGCGCCCGCGCCGGCGCGCGTCTCGGGGGAGCGGGTCGCGCCGATCGCCACCTACCGTGAGGAGGCGGTCGTCGACCGGGTGGTCGTGCCGGCGAGCCGTCGGTACATCCGTCGCGCCGAGTTTCTCCCCTTCTCCCCCCCGGTGATCGGGGAGGAGGAGGTGACCGAGGTGGTCGACACGCTGCGTTCCGACTGGCTCACCACGGGTCCCAAGACGCGCTGCTTCGAGCAGGAGTTCGCGCACTACGTCGGCGCGCAGGGCGCGCTGGCGCTCAACTCCTGCACGGCGGGGCTGCACACGTCGCTCGTCGCGCTGGGGACCGGGGCGGGGGACGAGGTGATCACCACCCCGATGACGTTCGCGGCGACGGTGAACGTGATCGAGCACGTGGGCGCGCGCCCCGTGCTCGTCGACGTGGAGCCCGACACGCTGAACATCGACCCGGTGGAGATCGAGCGGGCGATCACGCCGCGCACCAAGGCGATCATCGCCGTGCACTACAGCGGGCACCCCGCGGACCTCGACGCGATCGAGGCGATCGCTGCGCGGCACGGGCTCGCGGTGATCGAGGACGCGGCGCACGCGCTCCCGGCCTGGTACCGCGGGCGCATGATCGGCGCGGGGGAGAACCCGACCGCGTTCAGCTTCTACGCGACGAAGAATCTCACGACGGCCGAGGGGGGGATGCTCACCGGGAGCGCCGAGTTCCTTGAGCGCGCGCGGCCGGTGAGCCTGCACGGCATGACGCGCGACGCCCTCCGCCGCTACGAGCGCGGGGGGAGCTGGCGCTACGAGATCCTCTCCCCCGGCTTCAAGTACAACATGACGGACATCCAGGCCGCCATGGGGCGCTGCCAGCTGCGCAAGCTGGAGCGCTTCGACGCGCGTAGGCGCGAGGTGGTGGCCGCGTACCACGCCGCCTTCGGGGAGAGCGACGCGCTCGAGCTCCCCGTGGAGCGCCCCGATGTCCGGCACGCGTGGCACCTCTACGTCCTGCGGCTGCGCCCCGAGGCGCTCCGCATCGGACGCGACCGGTTCATCGACGAGCTCGCGCAACGGAACATCGGAACGTCGGTGCACTTCATCCCCGTCCATCTACACCCGTACTACCGGGATCGGTACGGCTGGACCCCGACCGACTTCCCGGTGGCGTACGAGGCGTTCGAGCGGATGTTGAGCCTTCCGCTCAACCCACGCCTCACCGGGCGCGACGTGGATGACGTGATCACCGCGGTGCTGGACGTCGTTCGCACGTATCGGCGATGACGGTGGGGAAGCGCGCGCTCGACCTGTGCGGCGCCGTGCTCGGCCTGGTGGTGCTCTGGCCCGTGGGGCTCCTGATCGCGCTGGCGATCGTGCTCGACGACTGGGGGCCGGTCTTTTTTCGTCAGGAGCGGGTGCTGTCTCTTATAAACATCACCGACCCCACGACACCCACAAGA
>JADGGM010000638.1 GCA_019689955.1 Gemmatimonadaceae bacterium | reverse complement strand
GTGAGTTACAGCGAAGGGCGCCGATCGCATCGGCGCCCTTCTTTGTTATCGGCACCACCCAGGCACCACGCCGGGCCGCAGCCCGCGCGCAGCAGACGCGGACGGCTTCCCGAGGTGCAGCAAGTGCAGTGCGTGTCGCGCTCAGTGCGCGACCGACGTGCTGTGGGAGTCAATCTCCTCGGGCGTGCGCATGATGTTGGCGACGAGCACGACGGTCATTCTCGGTGCGCCGTGATACTTGTCTTTACCTTCCACACGCGACTGCACTGGCGCTCGCGCGACACGCGGCGTTCGCGGCGTGCGACGTTGGCCTAGGAAGGTTGAGACAATCTAGGCAACGGGCACGAATCTGCTGTTCCAACTCGTCCGCCCGCCCGAGGGCACGAAGATGCTCGGCCTCTCCGTCTCCACCCTCGCGAAGATGCGCCTCCGAAGGGACAGCCCCGGGTGAGCCGTGACCATCGGGAGCGGCAATGCGGAGCGCGATCCTTTACCACGCAAGCCGCACGTACGGGTAGCCCTTCCGCGTCGGGTCGTACGACAGCAGCAAGTAAGCTCGGTCGATCCGGCGCGGCCGTTTGAACGTGTGCCTTGCGAGCCATGCTTCCACGGTCTCGATCGGGAGCTCGGGTTCGTCGGTGTGAATGAGCACCATGTATTCGTCGTACGGACCACCCTTCAGCTCCTTCGCGTCCTTCTCGTCCAAACGCTCCTGGACCCCGGCAACGAACACCTGACGGCTCCAAACGCCCCATAGCGGGGGGGCCTTCCGTTTGGCTCTCACAATCGAGTTGCCGTCGACCAACTCCGTGACCTCGATCGCCACGCGTCGTCCGCTTCGATCTGTCGCCTCACAATCAGGCGGGTCATTGCCTTGCCCGCACGACTCGAGGCGCTGAAAGGGGAGGCCAGGTTCGTGAACCGCCGCCTCGGAAAACGCCTTTGCCACACCCAACTCCGCCACTTCCCGGTCAGGCCAGTCGAAGAAGGCCGCGTGCGGCCGCTCATTGCGCACGGCCTCCTCCATCTTCCGGAGTATTGCGTCGTCCAACGTCATGTTGCACAACCTCGCGATCCGAGAGTCGTGATCAAGTCCAGACGGTCGCCCGTGGACGCACTGGGCGAGCTACTGCGCGCTTGCGCGTTCGGGGCCGTGCGCGACTCCATCTGCGTCGGCATCGCCACGCGCGCGGCGATCTCCACGCCTGCCATATTCACGGCCGCGTGAACTGGATCGTCAAGCAGGTGCGCGTACCGATTCGTCGTCGCCGTGTTCTTGTGACCGAGCGCCTTCGCGATCATGAGTAGCGAGCTGCCGCCGCTCGCCATCGTGGATGCGAAGGCGTGCCGGAGGTCATGCAGGCGCACGTCACCAAGGCCAGCGGCATAGCGCGCGGCGTACCAGACGCGATTTAGAGTGCCTTTCAAAACCTCCGTGCCGGAGTGGGGTAGCACTCGGGCATGAAGGTGTTGGTCTCGGATGAGTTGTGGGCCGTGATCGCGCCGCTGCTGCCCCGGCAGCGGCGCAGCCGCAAGGGCGGCCGGCCCCCGGTGCCGAACCGGGCCGTGTTGACGGGGATCCTGTTCGTGCTGCAGACGGGCATCCCGTGGGAGTACCTCCCGCAGGAGATGGGCTGCGGGAGTGGCGTGACCTGCTGGCGCCGGCTGCGGGCCTGGCAACGGCGCGGCGTCTGGAAGCGGTTGCACCGCGTGCTGCTCGAGCGCTTGGCGGTCGCGGACCAGATCGACTGGAGTCGGGCGGTCGTCGATTCGCGGAGCCTCCCGGCAAAAAGGGGGGCCGGGCGACCGGGAAGAATCCGACGGATAAAGGCAAACCGGGCTCGAAGCAGCATGTTATTTCGGATGCCCAGGGCATCCCGCTCGCCAGTGCGGTGACGGCGGCAAACATCCATGATTCGATGCTCTTCGAGGTGATGCTCGACGCGATCCCGCCGCTGAAGACGGGGCGGGGCGGCCGCCCGCGGCGCCGGCCCGCCAAGCTGCACGCCGACAAGGGGTACGACTATCGGAAGTGCCGGGCGGCGTGCCGCCGCCGGGGGATCAAGCATCGCATCGCGCGCCAGGGGATCGAATCGAAGACGCGCCTGGGCCGGCATCGGTGGGTGATCGAGCGGACGCTCGCGTGGATCGCCCGCTACCGTCGCCTCACGATCCGCTACGAACGGCTCCCGGCCCTGCACCACGCCTTCCTCCATCTCGGCTGTGCGTTGATCTGTCTCAACTTCCTACACGG
>JADGGM010000637.1 GCA_019689955.1 Gemmatimonadaceae bacterium | reverse complement strand
CCCATGGGCGGGCGATACCCCCGCCGCGGCGCGCCGCGCTCGGTTCCCGCGGGTCCCGACCCGCTCGCGTTCGGTGTCGTATCAGACATGGCACTCCGCGGCCGCCACGGCCCATCCGCGGGCGGCCCGCGCACTCCCGTAAAAGTAATACGACGGACGATCCCGATGGATTCGTCCGTCGTATCGCACGCTGCGAGCGGCGTCGAGCTCTACTTGGGAGGCACCCCGATCACCTTCACCCCCGCCCCACGCGCCACGTCCATCGCGTGGATCACGTCCTGGTACACCACGGAGGTGTCGCCCTTCACGAAGATGATCTTGTCGGGGCGTGGATCGTAGATCTCCTTGAGGCGCGCAAAGAGACGGTCCTTCGGCACGTCCTCGCTGTTGATCTTGTACGCGCCGCCCGGCAGCACCTGCAGCACGATCTGGTCGTTCTGGCTGTTCGCCGGCACGACCTGTGGGTTCGGGTCGGGGATCTGCACGTCGATTGCCTTCCGCGCCATGGGCACCGCCATCATGAAGATGACGAGCAGCACGAGCAGAATGTCGATCATCGGCGTGACGTTGATCTCGTTCGTCAGCCCTCGCTCACCGCCCCCCGTGGACATCGCCATCGCTGATCCTCCTCAGGGCTTGGACGGTTGCGGGTTTGGCGCGATCGGGTTGTCCCCTGGCACCGTCGACTTGGTCCCCGGCTGCTGATCGGTGATCGCACCCACCACGCGAACCCCCGCGTGCGAGGCGATGTCGATCGCGTCGAGGATCTTCGAGTACTTGAGCCCCTTGTCCGCCTTGAGGTAGAGCACCTTGTCCTCGGTGCGCGCATCGTAGATGGCCTTGAGGCGCTCGGCGAGCTCCGAGTTCGGGATCTGGCGCTTGTTCAGGAAGTACTGCCCGTTCGCGTCGATCCCGAGCACCTGGTCCCCTTCCTCTTCGGGGTGCGCCTTGAGGTTCACCCCTTCCGGCGGCTGGGCCTGGAAGCCGGAGTTGATGAGCGGCGTCACGATCATGAAGATGATCAGGAGCACGAGCATCACATCGATCAGCGGCGTGACGTTCGGATCCGCCTTGACGCCACCCCCACCCCCAGTGGACATCGCCATTGCGTTGACTCCTTGAGCAGGTGACGAGGCCGCTTACTGGGCGATCGGTCCGCTCGCGCTGCCGCTGGCCGTGTTGAACTCGCGAGTGAAGCGCGACCGGCCGAACTCCCCGGCCACACCCTTGATCAGGTAATCGATCATCTCCTTCGAGGTGTAGGTCATCTCGACCGTGAGATTGTCGATCTTGGTCGTGAAGTAGTTGTACGCCCACACGGCCGGAATGGCGACGAGAATACCGAACGCGGTCGTGATCAGCGCCTCGGCGATACCGGCCGAGATCGCGCCCAGCCCGCCCGCGCCGGAGACGGCCATCCCCGTGAACGCGTTCACGATCCCCATGACCGTTCCGAGCAGACCGACGAACGGCGCCGTCGCACCGACCGTCGCCAGCACCGCCAACCCACGCTTCAGCTCGGAGACGATGATCATCATGTTCCGCTCGACCGCCCGCTCCGCCGAGTTGATGTCGGCCACGGTCACCGAGCCGTCCTGCAGCAGCGGCTTCACCTCACCCAGCGCGCCACCCAGCACGCGCGCCACGTGCGACTTCTTGTACCCCTCCGCCAGCTTGATCGCCTCGTTGAGGTTGTCCTCCTCGAGGAACTGCGAGAACTCGGGCGCGAACTTCCGCGTCTCCGCCTGCGCCTTTCTCAGCCGCCACCACTTCTGGATCATGATCGACAACGACAGGATCGACATGATCGCCAGGACGAACACGATCCCCTTGGCAAACCACCCCATGGATCGCCAGAGATCGATCAACGACATGTTCATTGGGAGATTCCTCCGCGAGTGGGCGACAGTACGCTACTTGGGAACCTTGAAGACGAATGGCATCTGCACGAGCTGCTTCACCTTCCGCCCGCCGACCTCGGCCGCGTAGAAGCGCATCTGCGGCAGTACGTTCCGCACCGACGACGTGAACAGCTCGTTCGAGCTCTTGAGCACCTTGAACGTGCTCATCTCCGCGCGCCCGGACGTGTCCACGACGAACTGCGCGAGGACCTCCCCCTCCACGTGCGCGCTCTCCAGCATCGACGGATACCGCGGCTGCGGGTTGTTCTCCCGAGCCAGCACCGGCTTCTCGACCTGGAACTCGAAGTACGGCTGGTCCGTGTCGACCGGTCCCTTCCCACCGACGACCCCCTTGGCC
>JADGGM010000636.1 GCA_019689955.1 Gemmatimonadaceae bacterium | reverse complement strand
GATCGGGGGTGGGATCGCGCTCCGCCTCGCGTTGCGCCACCCGGCGCGCGTGGAGCGGCTCGGGCTGGTGAACACGGTGGCGTTCGACGAGTGCCCGGGGCGCGAGGTCCGCGCGGTCCAGTTGGGCACCGCGCGCTTCGCCTTCCGGGTGGCGCACAGCGTCCTGGGCGCGGCCCCGCTCCTCCGCCGCGCGCTCGAGAGCGGCGTCGCGGACCCGGCCGCGATGCCGGCCCGCCTCGTGGCGCGCTATCTCGCGCCGTACGTGGGCACCGAAGGGGTCACGCACCTCCTCGTGCTCGCCCGCTCGCTGCGCGCAGAGGACGTGGAGGAGCTCGACCTGTCCCGGATCCAGGTCCCGACGCTGATCGTCTGGGGGGAGGCCGACACGTCGCTCGACAGCGGGCTCCCGGAGCGACTCCAGCTCGCCATCCCGGGGAGCACGGTCGTACGTCTCCCGAACGTGGGACGATTCGTTCCAGAAGAAGCGCCCGACGCGCTCAGCCGGCTCCTCCTCGAGCTGTTGGAACGAGAAGACGTGCGCGTGCGCTGAGCGTTTGGCGCACGCGGTGCGTATCACTTTCAGAGGGAATCGTGTTCATTCATGCGACGTCGAGCCTTCAAATGGCTCTTCGTCTCGACTATATTGCAGGGACCCCAGCCCACAACGGATTGCATGGCCAAAAACAGGAATCGACGCAGAGAGGTCGCTGCGCCGTCGCCGTTCGAGCAGGCGCGCGATGAACTGTTCCAACACATCATTCGGTGCGGCGTGCTTCAGGCCGCCCCGGAGCACCAGGCGGAGTGGTTCGACGACACGATGGCATATCTGGACGACCGGTACCCGGAGCTGTCGGAGGCCCAGCTGAGCGAGCTCAAGACGCTCGGGACCCGGTTCTGCCAGCCGCCCAAGTCGCAGCTCGCGAGCTCCGACGCCGCATCGGCGGCCTGATCGCCGGACCTTCGATCGCTGTCGCACGCCCAACGCTGTGAACGCCGCCCCCGCCCCTGCGGGGGCTTCGTGTTTTCGCGCCGGCGCCTCGCGGGGCCCGCGGGTGCGCTCAGCGCCCCTGCGGGCGCGTCGCGCGGAGGCCGAGCCCGATGCGCGTGCCGCCGCCGTAGCCGGCCTCGATGAAGGGCACCACGCCGTTCCAGTCGGGCCCCTCGACGCCGAGGGCGAGGATGAGCACCGCGCGCCAGTCGGCGATGCGGTCGTAGCGGGCGCCCACGCCGCCGCCGATGTACGGAGCCCACCGCACGGTACGGTCGGGGTCGAGCACGTAGCGCGCCACGGCGTCCACACGCGCGCTGAGCCCACTCGTGGACCGATCCCACGAGCCGCCGAGCCCTCCGACGATCCCGAGCCGGAGGTAGCGCCCCCCCATCGCGTCGAGCCCGAGCCCGGCCTGCACGGCGGTGATGCGCGACGCGAGCACGTCCACCCGCCCCGAGGGCTGAAGGCGGTGCGCGCGGGGCTGCGGCGGGATCTCCGCCGCGCCGAGGCTCGCGGGCACGGACACGACGAGGTGCTCGGCGCGCGCGGCGCTCCGCTGCGCGGCCAAGGGGCCGCTCGCCACGCTCCAGAGCGCGATCGCGAGCGGGAGTGCCGCGCGCGCCGTCACGAGCGGGCTCGCGTTCGGTGCAGGGTGAGCGTGTAGTCCGCGATCGCCCACGCGGACGCGAGCGCGAGCGGCGGGATGAGCAGCGGGAAGAGCGACGGGCGCAGAAGGAGCGCGAAGAGGGCGGCGAGCTGCAGCACCGTCACCACCTTCCCGGACCAGCGCGCCTTGAAGCTCCGCACGTCGAGCCCCGGAGTGACGTACGCCACGAAGAAACCGATCGCGGTCGCGAAGTCGCGCGAGAGGACGATGAAATAGTCGCGCGTGGAGAGGGCGCCGTCGAACAGAAACGCCGAGATGGCGACGAGGACGAAGGTCTTGTCGGCGATGGGATCGAGGAGCGCGCCGAGCCGGGTGGTCTGTCCCCGCCGCGCGAGCCACCCGTCGAGCAGGTCGGTGAGCGACGCGACGACGAGGAGGGCGAATCGGATACGGGTGCTCTCCGTGGCAACGAATGCCGCGGCGAGGGGAAAGCGAGCCAGCGACAGGAGGTTGGGGAGCGTCAGGATGCGGGGACGAGACACGACGCTAAGTTAACAGCGCGCCGTTCGCGGCTGCCAGTTGAGGCGCAGCGAGGTCTCGCGCCGCACGGAGGGCGCGTGGGCGTTGGGGCGAGATGAGGGAGGGCGCCGCGGGGCACTCGGCTAGCT
>JADGGM010000010.1 GCA_019689955.1 Gemmatimonadaceae bacterium | reverse complement strand
CTCCTGACACGCCCCCCTACCACGCCATAAATTGCACGAATGACCGCGCGCACGCTGCCACTCTTCCCGCTGCCGGTCGTCCTGTTCCCCGGCGTCGCGCTCCCGCTCCACATCTTCGAGCCGCGCTACCGGCGCCTCCTCGCGGACTGCCTGGCGGGGGATCGACGCTTCGGGCTCATCTTTCTCCCGGAGTCGGCGGCGGAGCACGAGCTTCCCCGCGGACAGGTGGGGTGCGTGGCGCACGTGGAGAGCGCCGAGACGCTCCCCGATGGGCGATCGAACATCATCGTGGCCGGCGAGGAGCGCTTCGCCATGGAAGCGCTGGTCGACTCGACGCTCCCATATCACGTCGCGCGCGTCACGGAGTACGTGGACATCCCGGAGCCGGCGTCCGCCCTCGAGCCCCTCGCCGCGTCGGTGCGCGAGCTGTTCGCCCGCGTGGCGCGCGCGGCGCGGGTGCTGACCGACGATCGCTCTCCGGTCCCCGAGCTCCCCGCCGAGCCGGCGCTGCTCGCCTACCGCATCGCCTCGCTCATCGACACGACGGTCGAGATGCGCTATCGGCTTCTCACTGCCCGCTCCGCCACCGCGCGGCTCCAGGAGATCGCGGCGCTCCTCACCGCCGCGGTGGACCAACTGGAGCGGCGCGCGGTGGTCCATCAGCACGCCAAGCAGAACGGCCGCGGCCCCGGCGCGGCCCCCGGAGCGGCGCTGTGAACCGCGACGCGCTGGTGGCGGCGCTCCGCGAGATCGTGGGCGCGCGCGGCGTGCTTACGCGCCCGAGCGAGCTCCTCGCCTACAGCGCCGACGGCCTCCCGACCTACCGCAAGGTCCCCCCGCTCGCAGTCTTCCCCGGCTCGCGCGAGGAGCTGATCCGCGTCGTCCGCCTCCTCGCCGCCGAGCACCACCCCTTCGTGCCGCGCGGCGCGGGGACCGGGCTCTCGGCCGGCGCGCTCGCCGAAGGGGATGCGGTGGTGATCGGCCTCAACCGCCTCACCCAGATCCTGTCCATCGACCCGGTGAATCGCCTGGCCGTCGTGGAGCCGGGCGCAGTGAACCTGACGCTCACCCGCGCGGCGACGCCGTACGGGCTGCACTACGCCCCCGACCCGTCGAGCCAGAGCGCGTGCACGATCGGCGGGAACGTGGCCGAGAACTCCGGCGGGCCGCACTGCCTCAAGTACGGAGTGACGCTCAACCACGTCGTCGCCATCACCGCGATCCTGGCCAGCGGCGAGCTGGTCACGCTCGGCAACGCGGCGGGGGAGAGCGAGGGCTACGACCTCCTCGGCGCGTTCATCGGGTCGGAGGGGTGCTTCGGGATCGCCGTGGACGTGACGGTGCGCCTCACCCCGAACCCCGAGGCGGTGCGCACCATGCTCGCGGACTTCACGTCGATCGAGGCGGGGGCGCGCGCGACGTCGGCGATCATCGCCAGCGGGATCGTCCCGGCGGCGCTCGAGATGATGGACGGCCCGACGATCCGCGCGGTCGAAGCGTCGATCTACGCCGCCGGCTACCCCGCCGATGCCGACGCGGTGCTCCTCATCGAACTGGATGGCCTCGCGGCCGGGCTGGATGCCGACGTGCGCCTGGTGGAGCGGCTCTGCCGCGACGCGGGCGCGCGCGACGTGCGCATCGCGCGCGATGAGGCGGAGCGCGCGCGGCTCTGGCAGGGGCGGAAGAAGGCGTTCGGTGCCATGGGGCGCGTGGCCCCGGACCTGGTGGTGCAGGACGCGGTGATCCCGCGCACCCGCCTCCCCGACGTCCTGCGCACGATCCACGCGATCGCCGAGCGGTGGGGGATCCAGGTGTGCAACGTGTTCCACGCCGGCGACGGCAACCTCCACCCCAACATCGGCTTCGACTCGCGCAACGCCGACGAGGCCGACCGCGTCCACCACGCCATGCGCGAGATCATGCGCGCGTGCGTCGAGGCCGGCGGGACGATCACGGGGGAGCACGGCGTGGGGTTGGACAAGCTCGAGTACATGCCGCTCATCTTCTCCCCCGACTCGCTCGACGCGCAGTGCCGCCTGCGCACGGTGTTCGACCCGGAGCGCCGCGCGAACCCGGGGAAGGTGGTGCCGGTGCACGCGTGCCGCGAGTGGACCATGGCGCCCGCCGCCCGCGCGTCGCGCGTGGAGGTCGCATGACCGCCACCACGGGCACCGCGACCCCGGTCCGCACCACGGCCGACGTCGTGGAGCGCGTCCGCGAGGCCGTGGCGCGCGCGACGCCGCTCCGGATCGTCGGGCGCGGCGGGTGGCTCGACGCGGGGCACCCGGTGCGCGCGGCGCACGTGCTCGCGCTGGACGGGCTCACGGGGATCGTCGACTACACGCCGGGGGACCTGACGCTCACGGCGCGCGCGGGGACGCCGCTCGCCGAGATCGCGCGCGCGACGATGGCCGAGCGCCAGTGGCTGGCGCTCGATCCCTTCGGCTCCCCGCACGGCACGCTCGGCGCGACGGTCGCCACGGCGTCGGCCGGCCCGCTCGCACACGCGTTCGGCACGCCGCGCGACAACGTGCTCGGCCTCGAGGCGGTGACCGGCGACGCGCGTGTGATCCGCGGCGGTGGGCGCGTGGTGAAGAACGTCGCGGGGTTCGACCTCACGCGGCTCCTCACGGGCTCGTGGGGAACGCTCGGCGTGATCACCGAGGTCACCGTACGCCTGCGCGCGCTCCCGGAGGTCGAGGAGAGCTGGGCGATCGCCACGCCCGACGACCCGCCGACGCTCGACGCGCTCCTCGCGCGGCTGCGCACGGCATCGGTCGCGCCGCTCGCCGCGGAGCTCCTGAACCCGGCGCTCGCGGCGCGCCTCGCGCTCGGCGATCGCCCCGTGCTCCTCCTCCGACTCGGCGCGAACGCCGAGAGCGTGCGCGCGCAGCGCGAGCAGGTGGCGATGCTGGGCGACGCGCGCCCCGCGCCGTCGGAGGTGTGGAGCGCGCTCCGCGAGTGCGAGCCGCCGGGCGCCGCGGTGCTCCGCTGCTCGGCGCTCCCCTCGCGTCTCCCCGAGACATGGGCGCTCGCGTGCCGCAGCACGCACGCCGTACCCGATGCGCTCCTCCACGCCTCCGTGGGGCGTGGCATCGTGCGCTGCATCATCCCGCCGGGCGCCCTGACGCTCGGCGACGCGATCCGCGCGCTCCGAGCGTTCGACGGCACCGTGATCGCCGAGCGGCTCCCCGCCGAGCACTGGTTCCCGAGCAAGAGCGACCCGGTGCGCGACCGCCTCGCCCGCGACGTGGCCCGCGCCTTCGACCCGCACCGGGTGCTCAACCCCGGCATCCTCGAGCTGGCCCCGTGACCGATACCGCTGCTCCCCCCACCTGCGCGCTCCCCAACACTCCGCTCGCCGCGGCGGTGCCCGGGATCATGACGTGCGTGCACTGCGGCTTCTGCCTGCAGGCGTGCCCCACCTACCTCGCGCTCGGCGACGAGAACGACTCCCCGCGCGGCCGCATCCTCCTCATGCGCGCGCTGGTGGAAGGGGAGCTGTCGCCGGACGACCCGGACGTGCAGACGCACATCGACCGGTGCCTCGGCTGCCGCGGCTGCGAGACCGCATGCCCATCGGGAGTGCCGTACGGCCAGCTCCTCGAGGCCACGCGCGCCACGCTCAACACGCACCATCCGCCGTCCACGACGGCGCGCCTCATCCTCTGGCTCTTCGCGCGCCCGGCGCTCCTCGCGCCGCTCCTCGCCGCGGCACGTGCGCTCCGCGCCACGCGCCTCCCGCGCCTCCTCGCCCGTCTCCCCGGGCGGATCGGCTTCGCCTTCGCGATGCTCGCCGCGTCCGAGCCGCCGCGCGCGCGCGGAGCGTACACCGCGCGCGGGAGCGGCGCGCGCGGCACCGTCGCCACCTTGCGCGGGTGTGTCATGGAAGGGCTGTTCACCCACACCAATCGCGCTACGGAGCGCACGCTCATCGCCAACGACTACGCGCTCGTCGACGCGCCACGCCAGGGGTGCTGCGGCGCGCTGCACGCGCACGCGGGGGACCTCGAGGGCGCCCGCGCGCTCGCGCGACGGAACATCGCCGCGTTCGAGGCGTCGGGGGCCACGTACATCGCCGTCAACGCCTCCGGGTGCGGCGCGATGATGAAGGAGTACGGGCACCTCTTCGCCGACGATCCCGACTGGGCCGCGCGCGCCGCCGCGCTCGCCGCGCGCGTGCGCGACGTGAGCGAGCTCCTCGCGGCCGCGGGCCCCAGGAGCGGAGGCCCGCTCCCGATGCGCGTCACCTACGACGCGCCGTGCCACATCGTGCACGCGCAGCGCATCACGCGCGCCCCGCTCGCGGTGTTGGAGCAGATCCCCGGCCTGTCGCTCGTCCCGCTCCCCGACGCGGAGCAGTGCTGTGGGAGCGCGGGGATCTACAACCTGCTGCAGCCCGCGCTCGCGCAGCGCGTGCTCGCGCCGAAGCTCGAGCACATCGCCCGCACCGGCGCCGAGGTGGTGGCCACGGGGAACCCCGGCTGCCTGATGCACATCGGCGCGGGGCTCCTGCGCGCCCGCATCCCCGTGCGCGGCATGCACCCCCTGGAGCTGCTCGACGCCTCGTACGCGGAGCGCGCCCCATAGCGCAGGCGCGCGGTGGCGCGTTAGGTTCCGACCATGACCGATGTGGTGCTGTGCGAGCTCGAAGGCGTCGTCGCGGAGACGAAGGCGCTTCGCCGGCGCGCACTCGAGCGGAGCTTCGCCGACGAAGGGCTCACGCTCCCTCCGGCGGCCCTCGCCGACGCCGACGGGCTCCCGGCCGAGGAGGCGGTCCGCGCGGCCCTGCGCGCCGCGGAGCTCGCGCGCGATGACACCGACGTGGCGCTCCTTGCGCTGCGCGCCGAGCGCCACTTCGCCGAGCTCGCCGGCACCGGGATCGCGCTCGCCCCGGGCGCGCGCGAGTTCCTCGACCGGGCCCGCGAGACCGCGCGGCTGGCGCTCGTCACCCGCGCGCACCGGCGCGACGTGGACCTCGTGCTCGGGCTCGCCGGCCTCGAGGCGCTGTTCGAGTGCATCGTGGCGGCCGAGGACACGGCATCGCCCAAGCCCTCCCCGGCCGCGTACCGCACCGCGCTCGACCGCCTGGCTCGCCGGCGCCCGCTCCGGCGGGAGCGCGTGCTGGCGCTCGAGGATGGCCTGGCCGGCATCCGCGCGGCGCGCGCGGCCGGCGTTCGCTGCATCGCCGTCGGAACGCTCCCGGCGCACGTCGCCGCGGAGGCCGACGCGGCCGTCGCGTCGATCGCCGGCCACACCCCATCCACGCTCGACGCCATGTTGATGCTTCGAGAGGAGATCACTGGATGACCGCCCGTTCGTTCGTGTCCGAGGAGTCCCCGGCGATCGGCGAGGTCGCCGGCCAATCGGTCGCCCTCCACTACGGCGACGTGGCCGCCGAGTACGCTGCGCTGCGCACCAGCGCCATGCTCATCGACCGCAGCGCGCGCGGCCGTATGCGCGTGAGCGGAGCCAAGGCGCCCGAGATGATCGGCGGTCTGGTGACCAACGACGTCCAGTCCCTCACGCCGGGGCACGGACTCTACGCTGCCGCGCTCAGCCCCAAGGGGAAGATCATCGCCGACGTCCGCATCTTCCTCGGCGACGACCGCCTCCACGTCGACGTCCCCCCGCGCGCGTACGCCGGGTGGCGGGCGATGGTCCAGAAGTACGTGAACCCCCGCCTCGCGCCGTACGCCGACGAATCGGTGGCGCTGCGCGACCTCGGAATCTTCGGCGCCGCCGCGCGCCGCGTCGCGGCCGCGGTGACCGGGCTCGCGCCGGAGACGCTCGCCGCGCTCCCGCTCTACGGCCATCGCACCGTGGAGCGCCACGGCGCGAACGTGGTCGTCGCACGCGTTCCGGACCTGGAGCTCGAGGGGTACGAGCTGTTCGTCCCCGCCGAGGCGTTCTCAGCGCTCTGGCAGGACGCGGTCGCCGCGGGCGCGGTCCCTGGCGGGCTCATGGCCTGGGAGATCGCGCGCATCGAGGCCGGGCGCCCGGAATGGGGGCTCGACATCGACGACACCACCATCCCGCAGGAAGCGGGGTTCGACGAGCTGCACGCCATCTCGTACACCAAGGGGTGCTACATCGGCCAGGAAGTGGTCGCGCGGGTCCACTTCCGCGGCCACGTGAACCGGCACCTGCGTGGCCTCCTCTTCCCCGAGAGCGAGCCCGCCCCGGAGGGCGCCGGCCTCGTCGATGGCGACGACAAGGTGGTCGGCGACGTGCGCTCGCGCGCGCGCTCCCCGCGACTCGGCTCCATCGCGCTGGCGATGGTCCGCCGCGAGGTCGAGCCGGGCACCGCGCTCCGCGCGCGGTGGGAGGGGGGCGAGGCCCGAGCCGAGGTCGTGCGCCTCCCCTTCCCCGTGGCGTGAAGCGCGCGCTCGTCACCGGAGCCACCGGGCAGGTCGGCTCCTACCTCGTCGAACGGCTGGTCGCGGATGGGTGGAGCGTGCGCGCGCTGGTGCGCGATCCGCACGCCGCGGCGTGGGTCGGCGCGCTCGGCGCCGAGCTGCACCCGGGCGACGTGCTCGATGCGCCGCGCGTGCGCGCCGCCGCGGCCGGGTGCGATGCCATCTTCCACACCGGCGCGCTCGTGGCCGCGCGCGCCGGGTGGGAGCAGTACCGCATGGTGAACGTCGACGGCACGCGCAACGTCATCGCCGCCGCGGCCGCGACCGGTGCGCGGCTCCTCCACGTGAGCAGCGTCGCCGTGTACGGCGCCGCCGCGCGCTACCGCGACACGCCGACGGACGAGGACGCACCGCTTCCCCCGCTCCCCACGCGCGCGTACTACGCGCGCTCCAAGCGCGACGCCGAGCAGGCGGTGCTCGCCGCCCACGCCGACGGGCGCATCTGGGCGTGCGCGGTGCGCCCCGATGTGATCTACGGCCGGCGTGACCGGCAGTTCGTCCCGCGCGTCGCGCGCATCGCGCGGCACGGCATCTTCCCCCTCATCGCCGGCGGCGGCGCCACGCTCGCCATCGTGCACGCCGCGAGCGTGGCCGACGGCGCCGTGCGCGCCGTGGCCTGCGACGGTGCCGGCGGACGCGCGTACAACCTCGCCAACGATTTCGACGTCACCGTGCGACAGTTCGTCGAGCTGGCGAGCGAAGGGCTCGGGCGACCCGTGCGCTTCGTGCCCGTTCCCTATGGCGCGGCACGCGCCGGGTTTCGCGCCCTGCAGCTCGGCGTGCGCCTCACGCAGGGGGCCGCGATGGCCTCGCAGGTCGCCGGCTCGCTGCACTTTCTCACCCGCGACAACCCCTTCACCTCGGACCGCGCGCGCCGGGAGCTCGGCTGGACCCCGCCCATGCCCCCGCACGTCGGGGTCCCGGAGGCTTTTCGATGGTGGCTGACCCATCGTCCACGTTGACCGCCGACGTCGAGCGTAGCGCCCTCAAGGAGTGGGCCGTGCTCGTCGACGCCATGGCGCGCGGCGAGATCATCGCGATGGTGCGCAAGGGAGGGATCCGCGAGCAGCGCGCGGGATTCGCGGTCCGCCACGACCGCTTTCTCCTCTACCCGACGTACTTCCACGAGAAGGAGAACGAGCTCGCCCCGCGCTTTCGCCCACGCCTGAACGACGCGCACGCCGATCGTCCGCGCCCCGGCTATCTCCGCCTGGAATACGTCGCGGAAGCGGTTGCCGTGTGGCCCGTGCACTCGCTCGACCCGCTCCGCGCGATCGAGGAGAGCCACGGGCTCGATTGGAGCGCCGTCGTCTCCCGCTTCCACTATCGACAGCGTCCCGGCGTGCAGGTCGTCGCGGTGCGGCTGCACCGCCTTCCGCAGGCGGTCGAGCTCCCGGAGATCCGCCGCTACGGCGGGTGCGTCTCGTGGGTCGAGCTCGACACGGACGTCTCGCTCGCCGGCGCCCGTCCCGTCCTCGACCACGACGCGTTCACGCGCGCGATGGCGCCGCTGCACGCCGCGCTCGGCGCTCCCGAGCGCCCGCGCGAGGGATGACAACGAAAAAGGGCGCAACCACGTTGCGCCCTTCCTCGCTCAGCATATCGACGCAGCTTACTCGTGCTTCGTCGTGTCGCTCTTCATCCCCGTGTCCGCCTTCATCGACGTATCGTGCGTCATGGCGGTGTCGCTCGAGGGCGCCGGAGCAGGCGCCATCGCGGGGGCGGCTGCGGTGTCGGTAGCAGGCGTGTTCTCCTTCGCTTTGCATGCGGCAAGAGCCAACACGGCAGCGACGACGGCAAGGCGCTTCATTAATGTCTCCTTGTGGGGGGCGGTGACGTTACAGCCTTCGTCCGTGCACGCACGCTGCAATGCATGGAGCGACGGGCTGTTATTCTACGCGTTGAGCCTGCACTGTCAAGGGATGTGCCGCGCTCGCCGAGATCTGTCAAGTAGCAGCAAGGGGGCACCCCCGGCGCGCACGACGCGCCATCCCTGCGACAATTCGATCCACCGAGCCGCGGCCGCGCTATGCAACGAAACGATCCTCCTTTGCAAGCTCATGGTGGACAAACACTTGCGCCATTCCCTGTCGGCTCGGCGCCGTGCCGGCGGTAACGTGTCCTGCTCTGGCTTCCTGAGGCGCTATCGCACATGTTGCAGGAACTTCCACCCGGTACCCCACACCGATCGTCGCCTCTCATGACGCGTCCCGACGGTACGGCCAGCTCGGCTCCGCTCGTGGTGCACGGAGCGTGCCCACACGACTGCCCGGACACGTGTGCCATGCTCGTCACCGTGGAACGCGGCCGCGCGGTGCGCGTGGCCGGAGATCCCGATCACCCGTTCACCCAGGGGTTCCTCTGCACGAAGGTGAACCGCTACGTGGAGCGCACGTACCACGCGGACCGACTCACGCAGCCGCTCCGCCGTACGGGGCCGAAAGGGTCGGGCACCTTCGAGCCCATCTCATGGGATGACGCGCTCGACGAGATCGCCGAGCGCCTCACGGCGATCGCGCGGTCAGCCGACGGTCCGCAAGCGATCCTCCCATACTCGTACGCGGGCACCATGGGGCTGATCCAGGGCTCATCCATGGATCGCCGCTTCTTCCACTTGCTCGGTGCCTCGAAGCTCGATCGAACGATCTGCTCGATGGCCGGCACGGTCGGGATGCGCATGACGCTCGGCGCCAACATCGGCGCCGACGCCGAGGGGATCCCGGAGAGCGACCTCGTGCTCCTCTGGGGGACGAACACGCTCACTTCCAATCCGCACCTCTGGCCGTTCGTGCTCCAGGCGCGCGCGCGCGGCGCGCCGATCATCGCGATCGACCCGTTGAACACGCGCACCGCGCGCCAGTGCGACGAGTGGCTCCCCATCCGCCCCGGCACCGACGCCGCGCTCGCGCTCGGGATGATGCACGTGCTCTTCGCCGAGGGGCTGGAGGATCGCGATTACCTCGCGCGCTACACGATCGGCGAAGCCGAGCTGCGCGCGCGGGCTGCGGAGTATCCGCCGGAGCGTGTCAGCGCGATCACCGGTCTTCCCGCCGAGCGCATCGTGCGCCTCGCGCGGCAGTACGGGCGCGCGCGGGCCGCCTTCGTCCGCATCAACTACGGGTTGCAGCGGCACGCCGGGGGCGGGATGGCCGTCCGCACCATCGCCTGCCTCCCCGCGATCACCGGGCACTGGCGCCGCGCCGGCGGCGGCGTACAGCTCTCCACGAGCGCGAACTTCGAGTTCAATCGCGCCGCGCTGGAGCGCCCCGATCTCTCCCCGCCCGTGCGCACGATCAACATGATCCGCCTGGGCGACGCGCTCACGCGCCCCGACGCCGGCGTCGGCGGGCCGCCCGTGCGCGCGCTCGTGGTCTACAACTCCAACCCCGCCGCCGTGGCCCCGGAGCGCGGCACCGTGCTGCGCGGGCTCGCGCGCCCCGACCTCTTCACCGTCGTGCTGGAACACTTCCAGACCGACACCGCGGATTGGGCCGACATCGTGCTCCCCGCCACCACGCAGTTGGAGCACTGGGACATCCACTTCGCGTACGGGCACCACTACGTCACGCTCAACCAGCCGTCGATCGAGCCGATCGGGCTCGCCAAGCCGAACAGCGAGATCTTCCGTCTCCTCGCCGCGCGCATGGGGCTCGACCACCCCGCGATGCGCGACGACGACCTCACGCTCATCCGCCAGGCGCTCGACGGCGCGGGCGCCAAGCTGCGCGGGGTCACGTTCGAAGCGCTGCGCGAGCGCGGGTGGATGCGCCTCGACGTCCCGCGCCCCTATCTCCCCTTCGCCGAGGGCGGCTTCCCGACCCCGAGCGGGAAGTGCGAGCTCTACTCGCGTCGCCTGGAGGAGATGGGGCTCGACCCGCTCCCGACGTACACGCCACCGTACGAATCCCCCGAGCGCGCCCCGGAGCTCGCGGCGCGCTACCCGCTCACGCTCATCTCGTCCCCCGCGCACCAGTTCCTGAACAGCACGTTCGTCAACATCGGCGCGCTCCACCGCGCCGCGCGCGAACCGGAGCTCATCATTCACCCGAGGGACGCCGCCCCGCGCGCCATCACCACGGGGATGCGCGTGGTCGTACACAACGACCGCGGCGAGTTCGTCACCACCGCGCGCGTGGAGGACGGCGTCCGCGAGGGGACGGTGTGGGCGCCGTCGATCTGGTGGGGGAAGTACGCGCCCGATGGCAAGAACGCCAACGACACCACGTCGCAGCGCGAGACCGACATGGGGCACGGCCCGGTGTTCTATGACAACCTCGTCGAGGTCTCGCCCGCGGATTGACCCGGCGCCTACGTACGGCGGAGCTCGCTTGGCCCGGAGGCGCCGGCGCAGTGTGTGGTGAGGCGCGGCAGTTGCAAGCCGATGACCCACCGTGCCACCGACGCTCGCGGTGGAACCCCTGGCGCGAGGCGGGGTCTCGTTAGTACGCTCTCACGACGATGACTTCCTGGCGGCGCGGGGGTGCGTCACCCGGTGGCGTCTGTATCCTCTCCGGAGATGTCCGTGTCGTCCTATCCTGAAACGCTGGGCGCCCTCAAGCGCTCCCCTCTGGCGGCCACGTACCGCCGTCAGCGCTCCGTCAAAGACGAGGTGCGCGAGAACCTCCTCGCGCGGCTCGCCGCCGGCGGGCCCGTGTTCGAGGGGGTGGTCGGCTACGATGACACCGTCGTGCCGCAGATCGTCAACGCGCTCCTCTCGCGCCACAACTTCATCCTGCTCGGCCTGCGCGGGCAGGCGAAATCGCGCATCCTGCGCTCCCTCGTCACGCTCCTCGACGAGGCGATCCCCATCGTCGCCGGGAGCGAGGTGAACGACAACCCGTTCGCCCCGATCTCGCGCTACGCCCGCAACCTCATCGCCGAGCACGGCGATGACACCCCGATCGCCTGGGTGGACCGCAGCCAACGCTACGTGGAGAAGCTCGCCACCCCCGATGTCACCATCGCCGACATCATCGGCGACGTGGACCCGATCAAGGCCGCGCGCGGCGGGCACGTGCTCTCGGACGAGCTGACGATCCACTACGGCATGCTCCCGCGCGCGAACCGCGGGATCTTCGCCCTGAACGAGCTCCCCGACCTCGCCGGGAAGATCCAGGTCGGGCTGTTCAACATCATGCAGGAGGGGGACGTCCAGATCAAAGGGTACCCCGTGCGTCTCCCCCTCGACGTCCTCCTCTGCTTCACGGCGAACCCGGAGGACTACACCGCGCGCGGGAAGATCATCACCCCGCTCAAGGACCGCATCGGGAGCGAGATCATCACGCACTACCCCGAGAGCGTGGAGCTCGGGATGGCAATCACCATGCAGGAGGCGTGGACCGCGCGCACCGGGCTCCCGGTGCGCATCCCCGCCGTCATCGTGGAGGTGGTCGAGCGGATCGCGTTCGAGGCGCGCACGGACAAGCGGATCGACAAGCGCTCTGGCGTATCGCAGCGCATGCCGATCGCGGTGCTCGAGAACGCGGTCTCGAACGCCGAGCGGCGCGCGGTGTCCACGGGGGAATGCGACGTGGTGCCGCGCATCACCGACATCTATGCCGCCACGCCGGCGATCACCGGGAAGATCGAGCTCGAGTACGAGGGGGAGCTGGTGGGCGCGCTGGTGATCGCGCACGAGCTGATCTGCCGGGCCGCGGACGCCACGGTGCAGGCGCGCGTCGGGACGGTAAACACCGATGAGATCGTGATGTGGTTCGACCGCGGCAACGCGCTGCAGGTCACGCACGATCTCTCCGCGGCCGCGCTGGTCCGCGGCTTCGAGCGGGTGCCGGGGCTGGTCGACCTGGTCCGCGAGACGGGGCTCGCGACCGAGGGGGACGTCGCCGTCACGGCGGCGGCGTGCGAGCTGCTCCTGGAGTCGCTGGTGGCGCGGCGGAAGATCTCGCGCTCGGAGGCGGGGCAGTACGGGCGCGCGCAGCCGCCGGAGCGCCGGCGCCCGAATCAGGACTTCTTCGGTGGCGGCATGATGGCATGAGCCAGCCCGCGGCGCACCGCAGCTCGAGCGATCGCGATCTCCGTGCGCCGGCCCGGGCCGGCCCCGCACCGGCGCACACTCCCTCCCCCGCGCCCGACGACGTGCACGTGCGCGTGGCGACGATCGACGACCTCCCGGCCGTCGTGGAGCTGCGCCTCGCGCTCCTGCGCGAGCACAGCCACAACCCGCTCTACCGCCGCCTCCGCCCCGACGCCGCGGCCCGCGCGCGCCGCCTCTTCGGCGCGCAGCTCCGGGCGCCGGACGAGGTGATCTTCCTCGCCACGCGCGGCGACGCCGTCGTCGGGATCCTGCGCTGCGTGCAGACGGCCGGGCTCCCGCTCCTCTTCCCGGTGCTGCACGGCTACATCTCGTCGGTCTACGTGATCCCGGCGGCGCGCCGGCGCGGTGTGCTGCGCGCGCTCCTCGCCGCGGCGTTGGCGTGGTGCGAGGCGCGCGGCCTCATGGAGGTGAGACTGCACAACGCCGCCGACAACGAGGCGGCCAACGCGGCGTGGGAAGCGCTCGGCTTCCGCATCGCCGAACACTTGCGCGTGCGCTTCCTGCGCTGACCACGAGCACGTCCCCATGGCCATCATCACGATCTCCCGCATGTACGGCGCCGGCGGCTCCGAGGTCGCCGCGCGCATCGCCGAGGCGCTCGGGTGGGACCTCCTCGACAACGCGCTCGTCGACGCCGTGGCCGAGCAGCTCGGGATCGCCAGCACGGAGGTGGAGGAGCGCGAGGAGCGCGTGCCGAGCCTGGTCCAGCGCCTCGCCGCCGCGCTCGCGCTCAGCTCTCCGGAGATCCTCCCCGGCCCCACGAGCGCGACGCTCCCGCCGAGCGAGGAGCGGCTCATCCAGGTCACGGAGCACATCATCACCGAGGCCGTCCGCCGCGGGAACGCGGTGCTCGTCGGGCGCGGCGCGCAGTCGGTGCTCGCCTCGCGCACCGACGTGCTGCACGTCTTCTGCTACGCGCCGCGCCCCGCGCTCATCGCACGCGCCGCCAAGCGGCTCGGCATCAGCGAGAAGGAGGCCGAGCACATCGTCGACGAGAAGAACCATCAGCGCGAACAGTACGTGCGCCGCTACTGGAAGCGCGCGTGGTCCGCACCGGCGAACTACCACCTCTGCCTCAACACGGAGTGGCTCGGCCTCGACGGCGCGGCCGACATCGTCGTGCGCCTGGCGCGCGAGCGGTTCGGGCTCGGGGCGCTGCGATTCGGGTGAGCGCGCCGGGGCGGGCCGCTCTGCATCCGGCGGGTGCCCCCAGCGCGGCGCCCAGCGACACAGAGTCTCCGATTGAAAGATCGAGCTGGAGGTCGTCCGCCCCCGCCGTCAGCGCCCTGGGCACCCGTCACCGCTGCGGCTTCATCTCCGGCCGCAACGGCTCCCCTCTCGCCTCCTTCCCCTGGATCTCCGCGATCCACTGCTCGAGCCGCACGAAGCGCTCCGCCGTCGTGGGGTGCGACGATGCGAACTTGATGTTCCCCGGCAGCTCCGCCGCCATGCGGCGCCACAGCTTCGGCGCTTCCGTGATCGGGCGGCCGCCCAACGCCATGATGTACAACCCCACATAGTCCGCCTCGCGCTCGAAATCCTGCGAGAATACCATCGCACCGGCCTCGGCGCCCTCCCTGGTGAACGCCCCGCCAGAGTTGTAGCCGCCGCCCGCGAGCGCGACGTCGGCCACAGCGCCCAGCAAGGCCCCGAACAGTGCGTTCTTCTTCTTTGCGTTGATGTGCCCCATCGCGTTGTGCGCGATCTCGTGCGCCACGACGGTCGCCAGCTCGTCGTCGCTCCCGACGAACCGCATCATCGCCGACGTCACGACGACATTCCGCCCGTCCGCCCAGGCGTTCAGCACCTGGTCCGTCTCAGCCGCGACGTCGAACGCGCACGCCGAGTCGAGCGGCACCTCGACCGTCGCCTTGGTACTGTCGCGCAGGTAGGTGATGCGCACGGATGGCGCATCACTCGCTTCCAGCTTGCCAAGCCGCTTGGAGACGGCTTCCGTGCCCCCCTGTCCGAACACCACCTCCTCGTCGTCCACGGCCAGAATGCGGTCGCCCGCTTTCAGCCCCGCACGCTCCGCCCCGGATCCCGCGGCCACGTGCAGCACCGACACGGTGTCGCCGAGCCCGATGCGTCGTGCGGCCGGCTGCCAGTCCTTCTTGTAGTCCCACGCATTTGCGAACGACAGCCCCGCGCGCCGCGCCACCATCTTGCCGCAGAGTGGCACGCCACTCCGCAGCAGCGGGAACGCCACATCGGTCAGGTGTGCCTGCTGCTGGAGCTGCGACCGCAGCGCGAACTCTTGCTGCTTCTCCTGCTCGGCAGCCACCATGTCCTTGGAGAGGCTGCCCATCTGTGTCATGGGCGCCGCGCACGCGGCCAACACCGCCAGCGCACCGACGCGTACGCCCCCAACGACTCGCTCGATCCCGTGCACGCATCCCCCTTGTCATGAGTGTTCGCGGGTGAGGTTCCGCGTGCTGGAAGGATGGGGGGAGCCTCTGACAATCTCGGGATCGGAGGGTGGGTCGAGGTCAATCCGGCCGGCTCGCGGTACCGCGGGAGGGGGGTGGTGGCGCCTCCCCGAGCGC
>JADGGM010000635.1 GCA_019689955.1 Gemmatimonadaceae bacterium | reverse complement strand
CTTGGCGATCCGCGCCCCCTGCCGGCGCGCCGCCACGAGCGGCGGGACCCCTCCGGCCCCCGGCGCCTCCTCCACGGCGTCGGGGGCCATCGACTCGGGGGGGACGAGGAGCATCCCGAGCCGCGCGAGCGCACCCAGCACCGGCCAGGCCCGCTCTCCCGCAACGCTCGCGGGGACGAAGGCGGAGCCGATCACGTCGGTGAGAAGCCCGTCGCGCCGGAGCTGGGCCGCGTGGCTGAACAGCGCCTCGAGCTCCGGCGGGAGGGCACCATCTCCCCCCGGCGCCCCCACGGCCACCGCCGCGTAGTCGGCGAGCCGGTCCGGGGAATCGAGGAAGCGGTACCGCTGCACCTCTGGATCGTCGGGCACCGCCGGCGCCCCCGCGGCACCGATCGGGGGGGTTCGGCGGACATCCACCTCGGTGTACTGGACGCTCCGCGCCCCTTCCGCGATCGCGTCGGCCACGGCGGCCAGGGCGTCGGGGCGGGGTGGAAGCAGGACGAGCACCTTCGGCATCTCGAGCTCCTCGCTGGGGCGCGCTGCACGCCAGGCGCCCCGGTCAGCCCCCGGGGACACCGCGTTTCGGTGTCTCGACCACGGGGGGTTCAGCCGCGCGAGCCCAACGGCCTCAGCATTGGACCACCGTATACATCCCTGGCACGATGTGCATCGGGAGGATGACGTGCTACGTTACGCTCCCCTGCATCGTGCGTGATGGTACGAGCGGTGCCCATGCAGCTCGCGCGTCGCAGGAACTGTAATCGAGTCCTGTGAGTTGGGCGATCATCGTGGCAGACGTCGCGTCCTCTCCTTGACGGATCGAGCGATGTGTTGTATTGGGGAACCCGGACGGGGCAGTGATGCACGACGTCACTCCCCGTCCGTCAGCATCGGCGCGCGCGTTGCAGGAAACCGGTCCGCAGCGCCCGCGCGAGCAAACGAGTGTACACCCGCAGCTCCGTGAGCTTTGCGACAAACACGACAGGAGGCAATCATGCCGCGCGGTGATGAGTACAACGAGCACTTCCACTTTTCCGAGCATGACGAGGACGAGGACGATCTCGGGTATGGTGGCGGCGGCTCGTCGTATGATGAGGACGATGAGGATGAGGCGGGCGGCTGGGGGCTGAAGAATCAGGCCGACGATCTGTGGGACAGCACCGACGACGAGGAGGATGAGGAGGACGTCGTCATCGAGGAGGAGACCGTCGAGGAGCTGGACGAGGACCTCGGACTCGGTCGCCCGGTGACGCCCTCCGGTGGCGCCGTGCGTGGCGGCACGACCACCGCGGGCTCGATGACCAGCAGCAGCATGGCGGGCGGCGCCACGCCGGCCCCCGCTGCCCCGGCCAAGAAGGCGACGGAGGGCGCGGCCAAGCGCCCGGCCGCCAAGAAGGCCGCGAAGAAGGCTGCCCCCAAGAAGGCCGCCAAGACGTCGGCCAAGAAGGCGACGAAGAAGGCCGCCAAGAAGGCCACGAAAAAGGCTGCGAAGAAGGCCACGAAGAAGAGCGCCGCCAGGAAGGCGCCCGCGCGGAAGAAGAGCGCCGCCAAGAAAGGCTCGGCGAGCAAGAAGTCGGCACGCAAGAGACGGTAGCTGCCCGACGCCGCCAAGCTCACGCGCGTGGCATGAGGCCTACCCGAAGCGGCGAGGGGCGCAGGTGCGCTTCTCGCCGCTTCGCTCTCGCACCACCCAGCCCTCTTCGCCCTGGGGCCCGATCGTGACGGACGCTTCGCGAAAGGCACACGATGCCCCACCCCTCCTCCCCTCCCAGCCGGGCGACGCCGCCGCCCCCCCCGCCGCAGCCCCCGCGCCCGGGGCCGCCGGGATCGCGAACGAGCTTCGGAACCCGCTGTTCGCCATCTCGTCCGCCGCGCAGCTCCTGCGCTTTCGCGCGCACGACGACCCGGTCGTCGAACGCAACATCGGCCGCATCCTGCACGAGGTCGACCGGATGAACGCGATCGTCGCCGAGCTCGCGGAGTACGGCGCGTCGCACCCGCTCCACCTCGCCCCCGCAGACCCCGACGTGGTCTGGGACGAAGTGCTGAAGGGGAACCACGCCCTCCTCGAGGGGCGCGGGCTCGCGCTCGACCGATCGCGCCCCCCTCGCCCGGCCAAAGTGCGCGCCGACGTGACGCTGCTCGCGCAGGCCTTCGCCCACATCCTGCGCAGCGCCGCCGACGTCGCGCCCTCAGGCACGCGCCTCACGCTCCAATCGTCGGCCGCGCCGGAGAAGGGGTGGCAATGCGCGCTGCACGACCAGGGCCCACC
>JADGGM010000634.1 GCA_019689955.1 Gemmatimonadaceae bacterium | reverse complement strand
CACGCATCCTACGCCCTCTTACCGCCCACGTCGGGGAGTAGGATGGGTCGTAGGATGGGGAGTAGGTCGGCGAGTGGGAGAGGGAGTAGGCGCAGCCATTTCCGGTCGATACAATAGAAATCCCTGCACCAACGGCACCCCAAGCCGCTTCACCGTCTCCAGCTCCTCCTCCCGCTCGATCCCCTCGGCGATCACCATCGCCCCCTGATCCTGCGCGAAGCCCACCATCGTCTCCACCAAGTTCTGCTTGATGAAGTTCGTATCGATCGAGTTGATCAGCGAGATATCCAGCTTGATGAAATCCGGCTCCAAGTTCGCGATCGACCCCAGCCCCGCGTACCCACTCCCCGCATCATCCACCGCGAACCGAAACCCACGCTCCCGGAACCCACGCAGCCGTTCCCGCAGCTTCGGGTAATCCTTGATCGCCGTGCGTTCCGTGATCTCGATGACCACCCGTCGCGGATCCACCGACTCCAGCTCACGGAACGCCGGGTCCGCGAAATCGTGCGGGTCCACGTTGAGGAAGAGCAGTTGGTCACGATCGAGCTGCGCGTCCATCCCCTCCAGCGCCCGTTGGCGGCAGAGACGGCTCAGCTCCCAGACCAAGTCCGCGTCCGCCGCCACCTCGAACAGCACCTCCGGGCTGCGCAGCGAGCGGATCGCGCCCCGTGCCAGCGCCTCGTATCCGAAGATGCGTCCCGATTCCGCGACCACGATCGGGTGATACTCGATGTAGATCCCACGCTCGTGGAGCACCTGCTTGAGCGCCGCCGCCTTGTGTCCCCGCTCCCGCTCCTCCACGCTCCGTGCCGCGTTCGCCGCCTCGCGGATCCCTCGATAGATCAACCGTTCGACCCGCACCTTCGGGTTGTAGTACACGTGCGAGTGCCCCACGTAGATATCGAAGAGCGCCGCGATCCCCTCCCCGTGCGCCGCCTCCAAGCGAGACGCCACGAACTCCTGCAGCCGTCGCGCCACCCCCGTGATCCGGGTCGCCGTCGCCGCCGGCGCGCCCGGCGGCGGAACGTGGAAGAAGATGAAATTGTCGTCGTTCGTGAAGCCCACCATCATGCGCGTCGAGCGTAGCGCGTTGCGGTCCAGGAACTCGCGCACCGCCCCCGCCGTCGTCTCGAGCACCTCGTCCAGCTTCTCCCAGCCGTAGACCTCCTCGATCTTCGTGTAGCGCACGAAGCTCAGGTAGAACACCACCAGCTCGCCCCGGTCCTTGAACAACGCCCGCGTGCGCTCGATCATGACCGGGAGCGTCGGCATCCCCGTCAGCGTATCGTACAGCAGCTCCTCGTACTCCACCCGGTCCACCCGGTCCGCCGTCGCCACGATCGCCGCCGCCGCGCGCGCCAGCGCCGAGCGAACGCGCCACTCGATCTCATCGGCCGAGGCCGGCGTGCGGTACCATTCGTCGGCGCGGAGCTCCACCGCGCGGCGGCGCGCGACGTCGTCGCGGCACGCCACGATCACCGGCACCCGGCGCAGCTGCGCCTTCTCCACCACCTGGCGGAGCGTCATCGGGTCCTCGCTCGAGACGATCACCGCGCGCACCCCCGCTGTCGCGTCGACCACGTCGGCCAGCTCCGCACTCCGGCGCACCTCCACGCGGAAAGCGGGGAGCCGCGTCACGGCATCGACGATCGCAGGATCGGACGTATCGGTGAGGAGAAACGCGGACGTCACTCGGGCGGGTGCGGCCTCGGTCAGGCCGCCGGAGTGGCAATCGCGAGATTGCGCTGCACGTGGGTCAGAAGAGTCGACAACTCGACCGGCTTCGTGAGATAGTCATCGGCGCCGCTCTGCAGCGCCTCCTGCTTGTCGTCCCAATCGCCGAGTGCGGTGAGCATGATGATCCGGACATTGCGGCCATGAACCGGGTGCTGCCGCAGCACGCGGCACACCTCCCACCCACTGCGCCCCGGCATCATCACGTCCATGAGCACCAGTGCCGGACGCACCGCGTCGAAGATCGCGACGGCCTCATCGCCATCGCGGGCGACGAGCACGCCGTACCCCCGTGCCTCCAGGAACCGGCGCACGATCTCGGCGTTGTCGTGATTGTCATCGACCACGAGAATGGTCGGCGACCGAACAGAATCGCCCATACACCGTCCAGCGGTGACCGCCTGGCAGGCGCGGCAAGATGCGAGCCAGACCGGCCCAAGGCAACGACGCCGGACCGCGTCGATGCGCGATCCGGCGTCGCCGTCCAGCCACGACCCCGAGCTCCCATCACACCGAGGCGCCGGTCGCGGAGACCG
>JADGGM010000633.1 GCA_019689955.1 Gemmatimonadaceae bacterium | reverse complement strand
CGTACGCCCCGCGCAGGCGGAGCGTGGTGACGAACATCTTGAAGGGGAACCAGGGCTCATCCGAGATGAGCCACGACAAGTTGAGCTTCGGGAACCCGGCGAACGACACGTGGGACCCGTAGGTGTTGCCGCCATCGATGCGCACGCCGCCGGAGAGCCAGAAGCGCTTGTGCGAGATCGACGGCTCCACGTACCAGCCGAAGGTGGTTTCATCGGCCTTCCGCTCGCTCGACACCACGAGCGAAGCCCCGTCGATGGACGTCTGGCCGGGCGCGAGCCCCGAGGCGTTGGTCATGATGTCGCCGATGGTCGTCTGGGTGTAGTTCGCACCCACCGCGGTGTTGAACAGGAACCCCCAGCCGAGGGGGAGGTGCACCCCGGCGTTGGCGTTCACGGTGCGTACGACGGAGCTCCCGTGCCCGATGTTGTATCGGCCGCCGGTGTCGCTCACGAGGACGCCGCGCGGGAGGAGCATCTCATCGGTCCGCGAGATGACGTTGAGCCCCGCGTTCACGCTGGCGGAGAGCCACGACCGCGGGTTCCACCCGACCGACAGGCCGTTGGTGAAGGTGGTGGCATCGTCGGTCGTGCGCTTGTAGAAGTCCGGTACGAGGACTTCCGACGTCGTGAACGTGGCGCCGGTGGGCCGATAGTAGGTCCGCGTGACGGGATCGACGTACGTGCCCATGAGCGTGCCCAGTTGATCCTCGAGCGTGGACCGCTGCTGCTTGCTGTGCGTGACCATCGACGTGACGGCGGCGTTCCCGTGGGCGCCGAGTTGGGCCGTGAGGTGGCTCGTGACGGCCCACTGCCGGAACTGGTGCGGGCGCTGCATCCACTCGGGCGGTGGGGCGCTGTGGAGCGCCTGGTAGGCATCGGCCTCGACCCCTGGGAGCTTGAGGAGGCCGGTCTGGTCCTGCAGGGTGCCGGTCAGGGCATACTGCATCGTCTCCGATCCACCGGAGACGCCGACGCTGGCGCGCGTCTCGTCGCCGTGGCCAAGGACCGTGTATCGCGGGTCGTTGAGCAGCTGATACGCGACCAGGCTGTCGGCGGTGCAGGTGTAGTCGCCGAGGAGACAGAGGCGCCCGATCCCCCCTTCGAGGCCGATGTCGTGGCCGAAGCGGAGGTAGGCCTCGGGGTAGCGCCCGGGGCTGAAGGTCGTTCCGCGCTCGATGCTCCCGGTCCACCGCGGCGCGCCCGGGCGCCCTCGTTTCGTGGTGATGACGATCACGCCGTTCGCCGCATCGGGGCCGTAGAGGGTCGCGGCCGACGGTCCCTTGAACACCTCGACGGACTCGATGCTGTTGGGATCGATGGCATCGAGCGGGGAGGGCGCGGGGAGCGGCGTCGGGTTCGAGCCGACGGCGTGCGATGCGACGAGGTTCCCGCCGCGGGCGGTGTCCGACTGGGCCGAGTAGACGCGAATTCCGTCGACGATCACGACGGGGTCGTTGCTGCGGAAGACGCTGCTGATCCCGCGGAGTCGGAGGCGCGAGGGATCGCCGGGGGCGCCGGTGGTCGGGCGCACATCGAGGCCGGGGACGCGCGTCGCGAGCAGATCGGTGAAGCTTCCGATCGGCGCGGCGTTCACGATGGAGTCGGCGTCGAGGCGCGTGATGTCGTTGCCGAGCTCGAGGCGGCGTTTGGGGCCGGTGGCGGTGGTGACGACCTCCTGGAGGCGCGTGAGGCCGTACGGGAGCAGGATGACGGCGCGCGCGATCTGTCGCGCGACGACGAGGACGTCGGCGCCGCGCATCCGGTAGCCGAGGTAGCGCGCCGTCACCGTCTGCCGGCCGACCGGGACCTCGGCGAAGAAGAACGCGCCGCTGTCGTTGGTGACGCCGATGATCCCTGTCCCGTATATGGCGACCGGCGCTCCTTTGAGCGGCCGGCCGGTGGCGCTGTCGCGCACGATGCCGGCGATGGCGCCGAGGAGGACCGTGTCGCGGACCGCGCTCTCCGCGCGCACGAGCATGACCGTGCCGCCCGGGGTGAGCACGGCGTCGACGCCCGTCCCACGCAGCACGGCGCGGAGCGCCTGCCCCGCGG
This sequence comes from Gemmatimonadaceae bacterium, assembly GCA_019689955.1. Lineage (GTDB taxonomy): Bacteria > Gemmatimonadota > Gemmatimonadetes > Gemmatimonadales > Gemmatimonadaceae > JADGGM01. The sequence continues at coordinate 224 of JADGGM010000633.1, read as the reverse complement.
TCATGCTGTCCGCACGGAGGGTGACGCGGCGGTCGACCGGGACGACGCGCGGCGTGTAGGTGAGCCCGAGGTCGGCCTGGCGATCGATCTCCTGCAGCACCGCCTCGAGGCGCGCGCCGCGCACGTCGAGCGTCACGCGGCGCTCGAGGGGGGAGACGACGCGCTGCGCTGCCGAGCCGACCGGCGCGCGCGCGTCTCGGCTCGGGGACGCGGGGGGCGTGGCG
>JADGGM010000632.1 GCA_019689955.1 Gemmatimonadaceae bacterium | reverse complement strand
GGCGTGATCCGGTACGGCCTCGGGCCGGGTGGGGGCGAGGCGCGCCCGGACCGCGCTCCACGCGGCCACGGAGTCCCACCGTACGGGAAGGTTCCCGGTCGCAGCCCAGACGCGCTCCAGCGACGCGACGTATTCGGCCCGGGCCGGATCGGCCGCGATCCACGCCTGCATTTCGCGCGCTTCGTCCGCCGAACATTCGCCGGCGATGTACCGCGCGATACGGCGCGCGGTGGGGTCGTCGAACATGAGCATGGAGAGTCGGGTCCGAGGGATAACGCGCGAGTGGCGGCGTACCAGGACAGGCACGCCGCCACGCGGAGAAGGTCGGCCGGGGTTTCCCCCGGCGGCGACTACGTCAGCGCACGGCCCGGAGCACCGAGCTCACCCCGTGCGCCAGCACGATCGCCACCCCGAGGTACGGTGCGAGCTGCGCGCGCAAGCTCTTGAGGGCGCGCGAGATCTGCGTCTCCACCGTGGTCACGGAGATGCTCAGCGCCTGGGCGATCTCGCCGTAGCTGAGCCCCTGCTGGCGGCTCATGAGGAAGATGAGACGACACCGGTCCGGGAGCGCCATCACCGCGCGCTCCGCCGCCCGGGCGAGGTCGCGCGCGTGCACCACGTCCGCCACCGTCTCGGCCGACGGCGTCGCCTCGTACGCCGCCGCCGCCTCGTCCGCGAACCGCCGCGCCACCCGCTCGCGCCGCAGGTGGCCGATCGCCCGGTTCCGCGCCGCCGTGTACAGGTACGCGACGCTCAGCGAGGGGGACGAGCCGCGCGCCTGGAGCTCCCACAGCCGCACGAACAGCGACTGCACCACCTCTTCCGCCAGCTCGCGCGAGGCCACGTACTGCCACACGTACTCGCACAGCGGCGCGTAGTGCGCATGAAAGAGCGTCTCGAGCTGCCGCAGGCTCGGCGGCTCGGGGTGCGGCGCAGGGGAGGAGAGACGCGCGGACTCGGCGGACGGGGGAGGCGCCATGGAGATGGTCATGGATACTACGCGGGAGGGTCGCAGACAAGAGCGCGCGGGGTTCTCATCCCGCGCGCCGCGCTCAGCTCGAGTAGTACGCCGCGTTCTCGTCGATGTACCCCTTCGTGAGGTCGCACCCGTACGCCGTGGCCGCGCCGTCCCCCACCCCGAGCGCGACCTCGAGGTCCACCGTCTCCGCGCCGAGCGCCGCGCGCACCGTCGCCTCGTCGAAGTCGATCCGGAGCCCCCCGCGCACGACCGCGTGACCGTTGATCCACGCATCCGTGCACGGCGGGCGCACGGTACAGTCGACGCACTTGCCGATCGCCATGAGGAGGCGCCCCACGTTCGGGTCCGCGCCGTGCACCATCGTCTTCACGAGCGGCGAGTTGACGATCGACTTCGCGATCCGCCGCGCCTCGTCGGTCGTGGCCGCGCCGCGGACCGAGGCGCGGATCAGGTGCGTCGCCCCCTCGCCGTCGCGGGCGAGGATCTCCGTCATGCGCACGCACCCGGCCGTCAGCGCATCCAGGAACGCCCCCTCGTCGACCGGTCCCGCGAGCCCGTTGGCGAGGATGGCGCACGTGTCCGACGTGCTCGTGTCGCTGTCCACCGAAAGCATGTTGAAGGAGACGTGGACCGCCTGGCGCAGCATCCGGTCGAGCGTGGGCGCGTCGAGCGCGGCGTCGGTGAAGATGTAGGCGAGCATGGTCGCCATGTTGGGCTCGATCATCCCCGAGCCCTTGGCGACCCAGGTGATCGTGGCCTCGCCGACGGCGCAGGAGAGCGCCTTCGGGTGCGTGTCGGTGGTCATGATCCCTTCGGCGCCGACGAGCGGATCGCGCCCGAGCTCCGCCGCCATCCCGCGCACCCCCTGCTCGATGCGCTCGATCGGGAGCGGGACGCCGATCACTCCCGTGGAGCTGACGAGGACGCGGTCCGGCGTGGTGCCCACCTCCGCGGCCGCGGCAGCCGCCATGCGCCGCGCGTGCTCGATGCCGCGCTCCCCGGTGGCGACGTTGCTCACCTTGCTGTTCACGATGACGGCGCGGAGGCGCCCGCCCCGGATGGTCTCGCGCCCGAGGATCACGGGGGCGCCGGGGAACTGGTTGCGCGTGAACACCGCGGCGGCGGCGGCATCGACGTCGCTGACGAAGAGGGCGAGGTCCTTGGCCGCGGGCTTGAGCCCGCAGTTGCGGCTGGCGCAGCGGAAGCCGCGCGGGAAGATGGGCCGGTCGTGGAACGTCATCCCGGGAATCGTCGATCGTCGGAAGGGGAGGGCGAGGGGGTACGGCAGCAACGAGAGAGCGAACAATATCGGGGCG
>JADGGM010000631.1 GCA_019689955.1 Gemmatimonadaceae bacterium | reverse complement strand
CTGTGTTTTTGTGTTTGGGGTCGGGGGTAGTGTGGGGGCGGCCAGCAGCGATGCCATACGGTCCTCCTACACCTCAAAGTGCATCCCGTCCATCCCGACGACAACTCCACCGTCCTCCACCGTCCGCCGCTCGGCTGACTCCTCCAGCAGGACGCGGTTGGTGTTGTTGATGTGCGTGTACACCGTGCGCCCCGCCGGCCGCGCGGCGAGACGCTCGAGGCTCCCCCCCGGGCCGGCGATCGGCACGTGCCCCATCGCCGTGGCGGTCCGCTCGCCGATACCGAGCCGAACCGGCTCGTCGTCGCTCCAGAACGTCCCGTCGAAGAGCACGAGGTCGGCACCCATCACCCGCTTCATGGCCGCATCGTCCAGCGCCCCGCACCCCGGGACGAAGGCACAGGTCGCCCCCGTTCGCTCGTCGCGGATCAGGAGGCCGACGGTGTGCCCGGGTCGCTCCTCGCTCGCGAACCGCGGCGCATCCCCCGGCACTGCGAAGGGCTCGACGGTGAGCCCGCTCGGCGCGTGCTCGCGGTCGCGGAGCTCCAGCGGGGTGTCGAGCACCAGCTCGGTGAGCGTCACGCGGGCGAACGCGCGGGTGACGGGGAGGAGGCGCGAGTCACGCTCGATCGTGCGGGCCACGGCGGCGGTCGCGTACACGTGCAGCGCCCCCGCCTCGCGGAGGAGCGCCAGGCCGAGCGTGTGGTCGAGCTCCGCATCGGTGAGCACGATCCCCTCCATCGGCACGCGGCGCACGCCATCCGCGGGGGGGCGCGCCGGGGGGAGACGCGCGAGCTGGTCGCGCACGTCGGGCGACGCGTTGCAGAGGAACCATCGCGCGCCGTCCGCGCTCACCGCGAGCGACGACTGCGTGCGCGGCTGCGCGAGGTGTGGGCTCGATCGGGCGACGCGGCACGTGGGACACCAGCAATTCCACTGCGGGAATCCACCCCCAGCCGCGGAGCCGAGTAGGATCACCTGCACGGTGGACGCGAGCGCGATCGGTCGGAATACGAAAGGAGCCCGGCCAGGCCGGGCTCCTTCGGTCGGTCACCGCCGGGCGACGTAGGCGGTCACTTCCATGGTGACGTCGACCACTTCGAATTCCGGTTTCGTCCACCGCATGGCGTACCTCGCGCGAGAAAAGAAGACTACAACTCGGTCGGTGCGGCCGCACCGACGGACACTCGCCGTACAACGTTCGGTAGACCTCGCGGACGTGCGTCGACGCCCGCGCATCTGCATATCTACGCTCCGACGTCCGGCGCGGCAAGAGTCCGACGCGTCCGGGCGCCCGCCTCCTCTCGCCGAGCTCGCTGTCGGGCTCCGTTCGGGACCGGAGACGGGGCGCGATCGGCGGCGGAGAGGTATTGTGGTGGTCCTGGAACTCCGCGCCCCGTTCGAGACTTCCTGAACTACCATGACCACGGCGGATCGGAGCAAGCGCGACAGCGACCTTCGCTTCGAGAGAGAAGCGCTGCCCTGGCTGGACGATGTCTACCGATTCGCCCTCTCCATGACGCGGGACGAGGCCGATGCGGACGACGTGGTCCAGGAGACCTTCCTGCGCGCGTATCGGTCGTGGCACACGTACGCTGAAGGGAGCGACTGCCGAAAGTGGCTCTTCACCATCTGCCGCAACGTCTTCCTCCGCTCGCGCGAGCGGGAGCGGAGAAAGGTCGACCACGGCGGGGATGACGCGCACCTGGAGACGATGGCATCCGTGATGATGAGCGTCTCCCTGCGCCAGTGGGGGCACGAAGACCTCCTCTCGCGCCTCGACCTCGGCCCGGCGATCGACCGGGCCGTGGGCGAGCTCCCCGAGGTGTTCCGCGATGCCGTGGTGCTCGTCGACATTGAGGGGATGTCGTACGATGCCGCGGCCTCGATTCTCGGCGTCCCGATAGGTACCATTCGGTCGCGGCTCTTCCGCGGACGGCGACTGCTCCAGGAAATGCTGATCAATCACGCGCGCGATGCGGGGCTCATCCCGCACGCCGGCGCACCTTGTACAGGCCTGGCCTAGGACGGCACGCATGGATTGTCTGGACGTGGTGCGGCAGCTCTGGGATTACCTCGACGGCGAGTTGACGGACGATCGCATGGAGGCGATCCGTGCGCACCTCGCCGCGTGCCGGAATTGCTATCCGCACTACGACTTCGAGCGGGCGTTCCTCGACGCCGTCGCCGCCACGCGCCGCGAGCAGCCGGCCCCGAACATGGTGCGCCGGAAAGTCATGGCGAAGCTCCGGCAGGCGGGGTTCGCGGGGATGTGACCGCCGCATCCTCCCGCTCGCTCTCCCCCTCGGCCC
>JADGGM010000630.1 GCA_019689955.1 Gemmatimonadaceae bacterium | reverse complement strand
GATCAGTGGGGTTAACACGATCGACGTGCGCGGCCGCGTGCAGATGAACCTCCTCGACTTCGGCGCGCTGGGGCGGGCGCGGCGCGCGCAGAGCGCCGCCCGCGCGAGCCAGGCCGACGCCGTGAGCGCCGCCGAGCAGGCTGCCGCGCTCGCGGCCACGGCGTACCTCCGCGTCCAGCGCGCCGACGCGCAGCTCGCCGCGCGGCTCGCCGATTCGGTGCTGGCGGACTCCTTGCTCCTCATCGCGCGTGATCAGCTCGCGGCGGGAGTGGGGGTGGCGCTCGATGTCACACGCGCAGAAGCGCAGGTCGCCACGGTTCGCGCGCAGCTCATCGCGGCGCGCAACGAGCGCAATCGCACGCGCCTCGACCTGCTTCGCGCCCTGGGGCTCCCGCTCGACGCCCCGGTCCAGCTCAGCGATTCGCTCAGCACGCTCCCGGTGGCGGACACGCTCCCAAGCGAGGCCGCCGCCATGGAGCGCGCGCGCCGCTCGCGCCCCGACCTCCGCGCCGCGGAGGCGCAGCTCGCGGCCGCACAGCAGTCGGTGCACGCGGTGAAGTCGGAACGACTGCCGAGCATCTCGGCGTTTGGCGACGAGGGGTGGATCGGGATCAACATGTCGCACCTCCTCAACACCTACACGTGGGGGGTGCAGCTCTCGATCCCGATCTTCGACGGCCTCCGCCGCGAGGGGCGCATCGAGGAGCAGCAGGCGCTCGTCCGCGAGCTCAGCGTGCGCCGGCGCGACCTGCAGCAGCAGGTGGCGATCCAGGTGCGCGCGGCGCTGCTCGACCTGGCCTCGGCGCGCGAGCAGCTCGACGCGGCCCGCGAGCGGCTCCGCCTCACGCAGCAGGAGGTGGCACAGGCCCAGGATCGGTTCCGCACCGGCGTCGCCGGGAACGCGGATGTGATCACGGCGTCGTTCGATCTCAACAACGCGCGCACGCTCCTCGTGGATGCGCTGACCGCCTACCACTCGGCGCGGGTGGCGCTCGCACAGGCCGAGGGGGCGGTGACCGAGCTGCCGTGAGATTGGCACGAATCGGCAACCCAGTGAATTGAGTACAGCAGTCGCTTCTTTCAACATTCGGGGAACAGCATAATGGCAACAGTGGTCGAGCGGGAATCGGAGCAGCGGCGCGCGGGCGGGGACGCGGGTGCCGCGGAGAGCGAGCAGACTGGCAACGGGCGTCGCAAGTTCGTCCTTCCCCTGGTTGCCCTGCTCGTCGTCGCCGGGCTCGTGTGGGGGGTCTCGAAGTGGCTCTACGCGAACAGCCACGAGAGCACCGACGACGCGCAGGTCGATGGCCACATCATCCCGATCCTGGCGCGCGTCGGGGGATACGTCACGCAGGTGACGGTCGAGGACAACGACTCCGTGCGCGCCAAGCAGGTGCTCGTGCGGATCGATGACGCGGAGTATCGGATGCGTCTCGCGCAGGCCGACGCCGATCTCGCGGCGGCACGTGCGGCTGCGGGGGCGGGGAACCTCACCGGGCAGGCGGAGGCGGCGGTGGCGGCCGCGGCGAGCCAGCGCCAGGCGCTCGAGGCGCAGATCGCCGCGGCGCAGGCGGACTACGACCGTGCGCAGGCCGATCTCACCCGCATGAGGGAGCTGGCGGCCAAGCACATCGCCTCGCAGCAGCAGCTCGACGCCGCACGGGCCGCCGCGGATGCCGCCGCGGCGAACCTCCAGGCGGTGCAGCGGCAAGCGGCCGCCGGCGGATCGAGCGTGGAGAGCGCGCGGGCCGGGGTACGCGTGGCGCAGGCGCGCCTCGAGGCGGCGCAGGCGGCGCGCGACAACGCGGCGCTCCAGCTCAGCTACACCACCATCACGGCGCCCGTCAGCGGGGTCGTCTCCAAGAAGCTCGTGGAGGTCGGGCAGTACGTGCAGCCGGGGCAGACGCTCATGTCCATCGTCGCTGACACGGGCGTGTGGGTGACGGCGAACTTCAAGGAGACGCAGCTCGCCGACATGCGCGTGGGGCAGCCGGTGGAGATCGAGGTGGACGCCTATGACGGGGCCACGGCCGAAGGGCGCGTGCAGAGCCTGAGCCCCGCGACCGGCGCGCGCTTCGCGCTCCTCCCGCCGGACAACGCGACGGGGAACTTCACCAAGGTCGTGCAGCGCGTTCCGGTGCGCATCGCGATCACCAAGGACCTCGGCCCGCAGCGGCCGCTGCGCCCGGGGCTCTCGGTCACCGCACACGTCAAGACGAAGTAATGGCTACCACTGTCGAACGAGACCTCCGCCTCCTGCCAGGAGGCGGCGGCGGGGGGGCCCGTGCGTCCCGGCACGCCGCGGTCGAGGCGC
>JADGGM010000629.1 GCA_019689955.1 Gemmatimonadaceae bacterium | reverse complement strand
CTCGTGCGCCGTCATGGGGTGGCGAGGGGGCGGGTGCCGGCGGGCGTGGTGTTGGTCACGAGCACGTAGGTCCGGTTGGAGGCGAGCATCGTGGGGGCGATGGAGGTCGACTGGAAATCTCGCATCGTGCGGCGCTTGGTGACGACGATCATGCGTTCGCCGGCGTTCCACCGGCGCCAGAACTCGCTCCGCGACCAGAAGAGGGAGTCGGGGCGCACGCCGTCGGAGCCCAGCTCGTCCACGTAGTCGGCCACGACGATCGGGCGGCGCAGCTCCCAGGGGAAGGTCTGCGGGTAGCAGTGGTAGGCGACGACGAGCGCCCCGCCCGCCGCGGCCGCCTGCGCCCCGGCTACCTCGGCGAGCGCGTGGGAGGAGAGGTCCTCGGACACGCGGGGCATCATGAGCGCGAGGGCGAGGTAGACCCCCGCCCAGCCGAGAGCCGCGGGGATGAACGCGCGCGCCGCTCCCTGGCGCGCCTGCCACACGGCGAGCCAGCTCCCGGCGAGGAGGAGCGCTCCGCCGAGCGCGGCGAGCGCGGTGACGCCGTAGCGCGCGAGCTCCCCCGTGTACACGCCCGCGCCGAACCCTCCCGCGACGATCACCGTCGCGAGCACCGCGTGCACGAGGAGCGGGGTGCGGACGTGCTCGCGCGCGGAGAGGATCGCGCGCGCGGTGAGCACGGCCGCGGCGGGGAACGCGGGGAGGATGTACGGGAGGAGCTTGGAGTGCGAGAGGGAGAAGAAGACCAGGATGACGAAGAACCAGAGCGCGAAGAAGAGCGTGTCCGCGTGCGCGCGTGCCCGCTCGCGCCAGCCGCGCGCGGCCGAGGCGAGCGGGGCGAGCGCGCGGGGGAAGACGACGGTCCAGGGGAGGAAACCGGCGATGAAGGCGAGCACGAAGTAGTAGATCGGCCCGGGCCGCGCGGCCTCGGGGGTGGCGAAGCGCTGGAAGTGCTCGCGGATGAAAAAGATCTTGGCGAACCCCGGGTTCGCGCGCTCCACGAGGACGAACCATGGCGCGGCGACCGCGAGGAGCAGGACGGGGGCCGGGGAGACGAGGAGCTCCGCGAGGCGCCGCCAGCGCCCCATGATGGCGATCCAAAGGAGGAAGACGAGCCCCGGGAAGACGATCCCGATGAGCCCCTTGGCCAGCGTGGCGAGCCCCACGCCGATCCCGAGCACGGCGAGCGCTCCCGTGGCCGGCTTCCCCTCCTCGCGGCGGAGGAGGAACCGGCGCAGCGCGAGGAAGGCGAGCGTGAGCGCGCAGGTGAGGAGGCCGTCGGTGATGTTGTAGCGGGCGAGGATCCAGCTCAGCGGCGCGGAGAGGTAGATGAGCGCGGACCAGAGCCCGAGCCCCGGGAGCTCCGCGCTCCCGAGCGCGCCGATGAGGAGCGCGACGGTCGCGAGCGCGGCGAGGCGCGTGGGGAGCCGCGCGGCAAATGGGGTGGGGCCGAGGAGCGCGATCGAGGCGGCGTTGGCCCAGTAGAGGAGCGGCGGCTTCTCGAAGTAGTGCGCGGCGTCGAGGCGCGGCGTGACGAAGTCCCGCGTGGCGAGCATCTCGCGCGGGATCTCGGCGTAGCGCGCTTCGTCCGGCTCGATCAACCAGGAGCCGGGGAGCTCGAAGAACGCGAGGAGAGCGAAGAGGAGGATGAGGGCCGCGACGGCGCGGCGATCGGGGACAGGCGTGGAGGGCTCCTGAGGAGATGCTGGGGACGCGCGGCGCGTCGCGAGACGCGCGTGGAAGTTAGCGTACCCGCAACACGTCTTCCACGGGTCCCGCGTCCCCCGTGGCCAGGAGCGCGACGGCGTCGCGGAGCGCGGCCCGGGAGCGGGGCCAGGTGAGGCGCTCGGTGGCCTGCTCGATGGGGAGCCACTCGGCGCGCGCGTGCTCGGCGCCGAGCGTCACCGTACCGTCCCCGACGAACGCGGCGAACACCACGGCGAGCGTCACCGTGTCGAGCATGTGCAGGTAGAAGGGCTGGACCATCACGTTGTAGAGCCGCTCGACCGTCAGCCCCGTCTCCTCCCCGACCTCGCGGATCGCCGCCTCTTCGGGGCGCTCGCCGGGCTCGATCCGGCCGTGGACCACCTCCCAGGCGCCGGTGCACCGCGTCCCCTCGGCGCGCTGGAGCACCAGCGTCTCCCACCCCGCGCTCCCCCGGCGCAGGAGGTACACGTCGACCGTTGCCACTCTCGCGTCCGTCACGGCTCCCTCGCTCTCCTCGGTGCTCGTTCGTGCGTTGCCGGCCGGCCCCCGGCCGCGGGGGGGGGGGGGGGCCGGGCCCCCGCCGCCCCCGCGCCCCCCCCCCCCCCCCCC
>JADGGM010000628.1 GCA_019689955.1 Gemmatimonadaceae bacterium | reverse complement strand
CCGCACCCTCGTCGCCCGACCCCTCGCTCCTCGACCGCGGCACCGCGCGGCGGCTCGCCGCCATCGCCGCCGTCACCAACGCGCCCCCCGAGACCCCCGTCGTCGTCCCCATCCAGAGCTACCGCGGGGAGATCGTCGCCGGCGGCGGCCTCACCTGGCCCGAGCGCGCCGCGCGCTACCACTTCGCCGTGCGGGCGCGGAACGAGGAGACCCTCGTCGCCGAGCGAGCCATCGTCGCCGCGCGCGCCCCCGGCGTCGCCGTGGAGCGGGCCGCGCTGGCCGCCGCCGTCGCCCTGCGCGCGTACGCGCAGGAAGCCCCGTGGGTGCCCGGGGACGAAGCCCCCACCGTTCGCGAGCTCGTCGCCCGCTTCGGCCTCGCCTCCGTCACCTTCGACCCCGGCACCCCCGAGCGGTGGAAGCCGTACTACCGCGCCATGCTCGCCTCCGCGCTCGACGACATCACGCGCATCGTCCCGTCGCTCGACCTCGAGGGGTTGCACATCCACTTCGGCGACAGCCCCATGCGCCGGGCCGCGCTCGCCCTGCACGACCCGCGGCGGCGGACCATCTATCTCCCCCTCGCCACCGGCGCCGGGACCATCGCGCACGAGCTCGCGCACGACATCGACTGGCAGGCCGCCGAGACGCGCTACGCCACGCGCGGCGACTACGCCACCGATCGCGCCGTGCGCGACGCGCGCGGCGGCTTGCTCGCCGCCTCGATGCGCGGCCTGACGGCCGCCTCGCTCACCACCGCCGCCGCGCGCGAGGCCGCGGAGACGCTGAGCGCGCGCCCCACCGAAGTGTTCGCGCGGAGCGTCGACTGGTTCGTCGCCGTGTCGCTCGCGCGCGCGGGGCGCAGCAACGGCTATCTCTCGTCCGTGCAGGACGACCTGCTCACCGGCTACGTGACCGTCACCCCGCCCGACGTGACCGGGGAGGCCGGGGCCGCGCTCATCAGCATCCTCGACGACGTCGCCCCACCGTCTCCCGCCCTCCGCAGTTGGTTCCTCACCCGCTACGGGCCCGGGCGCGCGCTCACCCCGTACGACCTCGTGCGCCGCGTGCTCGAGGCGCCGTTGACGGGAGTCAGCGACAGCACGACCACCCTCGTGCAGCTCGTCGCGCCGGTCATGCGCGCGCGCGACGCCGCGCTCGCCCTCGTGAACGCCGGGAGCTGCGAGCCCGGGCGTGATCGCGAGGACGCGCGCGTGACCGACGCGCGTCGGCGCCTCGTGGAGCTCGCCGCCCGCTCTCGCGCGCAGGGGATCATGCACGACCGCGGGACCCTGCTGCTCGCGCAGGAAGCGTGGCACTGGGCCACCATCGCCCCCTACACCGCGGCCCAGCCCTTCCTGCTCGCCGACGCGCTCCGCCCCGTGCTCGCCGGCGTGCTCGCCGAGCGCGCCGAGATGCTCGACGCCGCGGGGGCCGACGCCAGCGCCGCGCCGCTCGCCGGCGCGAGCTGCAGCCCGCGCGGAGGCGCCGACCGGTCGTGACCGGCGCCCGGGAGCGAACCCCCGCATGACCACCACCGCGCGTAGCGGCGTGCCCACCGCCGCGCCCGCGCTCGAGCAGCGCGTCGACGTCGAGACGCCGGAGCTCGTGACCTTCTCGTACACCGTCGCCGGCATCGGATCGCGCGCGGCCGCGGCGGTGATCGACACCCTTATCATGATCGTGCTGATCACCGGGATCTGGATGCTCATCGGCGCGGTGGCCGGCGCCATCGGGCCCGTGGTCTCCGCGGCGGAGCGGATGTCCGGCGCGTGGGCCATCGCGATCGCGCTCCTCGTCGCGTTCGCCATCCAGTGGGGGTACTACGTCCTCTTCGAGGCGATCTGGGACGGCCAGACCCCGGGGAAGCGCCTGCTCAAGATCCGCGTGGTGCAGGACGGCGGCTACTCCGTGTCGTTCGCCGCGTCGGCCGCGCGCAACATCGTGCGCATCGTCGACATGCAGCCGGTGATCACGTACGCCGTGGGGATCGTGAGCGCCGCGCTCTCCCGGAGCGGGAAGCGGCTGGGGGACCTCGTGGCCGGGACGTTCGTGGTGCACGAGCGCGTGACCGCGGGCGCGCCGGTGGCCGCGTCGGGGGAGGAGCTCCGCGCCACCCCGGTCAGCGCCGCGCTCAGCGTGGCGGAGTACGAGCTCCTCGACCGCTTCCTCGCGCGCCGTGCCTCGCTCGACCCCGATCGCCGGACCGCGATGGCCGCGCAGCTCGCCGACCGTTTCGCCGCGCACCTCCCGCCGGCCGACGGCACCCCCGCGCTGGCGCGCCTGCTCCAGCTCCATGCGAGCGAGACCGCCGCGCGCGCCCGCGGCGGTCT
>JADGGM010000627.1 GCA_019689955.1 Gemmatimonadaceae bacterium | reverse complement strand
AGGCCGACCCGGCCGAGCTGCTCCCGCGGTACAACGTGTTCGGCCTCTCGAACACCGCGTACCGGAGCGACGTGCTCGCCCGCTGCCTCCCCGTCCCCCCCCAGTGCGTGCTGTTCGACTGGGCGATCGCGGTGCGGGCGTGGATGCTCGGCGCGCGGCTGGGATTCGACCCGACCCCGGAGATGTGGTACCGCCAGCACCCCGCGAACACCGCGCGTGTGCTGCAGCCCTTCACCCCCGAGCAGGTGCTGCGCGCCGCGGAGCACGTGCTCGTGTTCTATCGCGGTGTGCTCGGCGCGGGCGACGTGGTGGAGCCCTACCGCACCACCCTCGCCCGCGCCTACGAGCGCGCCGCGACCTTTCACCGAACGATCACGCAGTCGACCGCCGTGCTCGCCCGCTACGTCGAGGGGCTGAACCGGCTCACCCCGCAATACGTGTGGTGGTGGTGCATCGCGCACCCCGACCTGGAGGACGTGTGGAGAAACTGACCATCGCCGGCCGCCCCGTGGGAGAGGGCGAGCCCCCGTACATCATCGCGGAGATCGGCGCGAACCACAACGGCGACATGGCGCTCTGCCGGGCCATGATCGACGCCGCCAAAGCGTGCGGCGCCGACGCCGTGAAGTTCCAGTCGTGGTCCAAGTCGTCGCTCATCTCCTCCGCGGAGTACGCGCGCAACACGCGCTACGTGACGGGGAACGCGCCGACGCTGGAACAGGCCGTGGAGCGCTACCAGGTGACGCGCGAGCAGCACCACGAGATCGCCGCCTACTGCAAGGCGCAGGGGATCACCTTCTTCTCGAGCGCCTTCGCGCGCGAGGAGGTGGACCTGCTCGAGTCGCTCGACGTCCCCGCGTACAAGATCGCGTCGATGGACGTGAACCACCTCCCGCTGCTCGAGTACGTCGCGCGCACCGGGAAGCCGGTGCTCATGTCCACCGGCATGGCCACGCTCGGCGAGGTGGAGCGCGCGCTGGAGGTGCTGCGGTGCCACGGCTCCGGGCCGGTCGCGCTGCTCCACTGTCTCTCGATCTACCCCTCGCCGCCGGAGATGGTGAACCTCCGCATGATCGACACCTGGCGGCGCGCGTTCGGCGTGCCGGTGGGGTACAGCGACCACACGCTGGGCACCGCGGTGCCCATCGCCGCGGTCGCGCTCGGCGCGTGCATCATCGAGAAGCACTTCACCACCGACAAGACGCTCGAAGGGTGGGACCACGCGATCTCCGCGGACCCAGCGGAGCTCACCGCGATCGTGGAGGGGAGCCGGAGCGCGTGGCAGGCGCTGGGGAGCGGGGTGCGGCGCGTGAGCCAGGCGGAGCTCGAGAAGCGGAAGGTGTTCCGCCGGCGCATGGTCGCGCGGCGCCCCATGCGAAAGGGGGAGCGCCTCACGGCCGACGACGTGGAGTTCAAGCGCCCGGGGACGGGGATTCAGCCCGACGAGCTGCGCTACGTCGTCGGGCGCCCGCTGGCGCGCGACGTGGAGCTCGACGAGGAGTTGGAATGGTCGGACCTGGCGTAGTCCCGGGCGCCGCGCTGCGCCTCGTGCTCTTCGGCGACGGGCCGTGGGCGGCGAACAGCCTCCGCTGCCTGCACGAGAGCGGGTACGCCATCGCGGCCGCCGTGGTGCGCACGCAGCCGTCCGACCGCTCGCTCACGGAGGCGTGCGAGGCGCTGGGCATCCCGGTGTACGCGCCGGAGCGCGTGAACGCGCCCACGTTCGTGAGCGTGCTCCAGGCGCTCGAGGCGGACCTCGCGCTCTCGGTGAGCTACAACCAGATCGTGCGCCGCCCGGTGCTCGAGAGCACGCGGCTCGGCATGGTGAACTTCCATGCCGGGAAGCTCCCGTTCTACCGCGGCCGGAACGTGATCAACTGGGCGATCATCAACGGCGAGACGGAGATCGGGCTGACCGCGCACTACGTGGACGAGGGGATCGACACTGGGGACATCATCCTCCAGCGCACCCTCCCCATCGCCTGGACCGACACGTACGGCGACGTGCTCGGTCGCGTGGTGGGCGCGTTCCCGTCGCTCGTCCTCGACACCGTGCGCGCGATCGCGAGCGGGACGGCGACGCGCACGCCGCAGGCGCACCTCCCGGGGACGTACTTCGGCGGGCGCGGCGAGGGGGACGAATGGCTCGACTGGTCGGACACGAGCCTGAACCTGCACAACAAGATCCGCGCGATCACGCGCCCGGGCCCGGGGGCGCGCACGCTCGTCGGCGGACGCACGGTGGTGATCTGGCGCGCGTACTGCGACCCGAGCTGGCCGCGCTACCTCGCGATCCCCGGGCAGGTGGTGGGGCGGCGCGAGGATGGGGT
>JADGGM010000626.1 GCA_019689955.1 Gemmatimonadaceae bacterium | reverse complement strand
CCCCCACGCCGTTCCCCGTCGATCCGGCGATCATCCAGCGGTTCATGACGGACCTGCAGAACTACGGGATCACCCCGGGCTCCGCGCAGCTCGTCAACGACAAGAACCCGCTCAACAACGTCTTCGCGCGCGTCGACCTGGCGCTCCCCGGGATCCGCAGCCGCCTGGTCGCGCTCTACAACTACGCGAACTCGAGCAACGACGTCTTCAGCCGCAGCACGTCGACGTTCGCGCTCTCGTCGAACCTCTACACGATCGAGAACCACACGAACGCGCCGAGCCTGCAGCTGTTCACGAACTTCCTGAACGGCGCCGACAACGAGCTCACGCTCGGCTACAACCGCATCCGCGACCGCCGCAACCCCGCCACGGTGTCGCCGCAGATCTCGGTGACCGTCCCCGGGCTCCAGACGCCGACCGTCACGCTCCGCGCCGGCGGCGAGCAGTTCTCCCAGGGGAACCAGCTCGATCAGGACATCTTCGAGATCACCGACAACTACACCTTCCCCGTCGGCGCCACGCACCACGTGACGATCGGCACGCACACGGAGTTCTACAAGTTCCGCAACCTGTTCACCGAGAGCTCGTACGGCGTGTGGACGTTCGATAACCTCGACTCGCTCGAGGCGGGGCGGCCGACGACGTATCGTGTCTCCAGCTCGCTCACGGGGAACCCGGCCGACGTCGTCGCCCGCTTCTCCGGCGCGCAGTACGGGTTCTACGCGCAGGACAACTGGGCCGTGTCGCCGCGCTTCACCCTGACGTACGGGGTGCGCGTGGACATCCCGACGCTCCACACCAAGCCGGTGTTCACCGATTCGGTGCTCACCTACTTCGGGCGCCGGACCGACGAGGTGCCGAGCGGGAACGCGGAGTGGTCGCCGCGCGTCGGCTTCAACTGGGACATGACCGGAGACCAGCGGAACCAGCTCCGCGGCGGGGTCGGGCTGTTCGCCGGCCGGCCGCCGTACGTGTGGGTGGGGAACTCGTACCAGAACTCCGGGAGCGGGCTCGGGATCCTGAACTGCAGCACCAGCGCCTCGGCCCCGGGGCGCGCGCCGGCGTTCGATCCGGATCCGCGCAACCCGCCCCTCGCGTGCGCCAATGGGAACGGCCTCGCGACGGGGGTCGTGGGGCCGGTCGACCTGATGGCCAAGGACCTCAAGTACCCCCAGGTCTTCCGCGCCTCGCTCTCGTATGACCGGCAGTTCCACAACGGGGTGGTGGCGACGCTCGAGGGGATGTACACCCGCGGCGTGAACAACTTCTTCTACATCAACCGGAACCTCGAGGGAATCCAGGGCACCGGCGCGCACGGGCGCGTGCTGTACGGCACGCTCGACGCCAGCGGGCGGAGCTCGCCGGCGCTCGTCTCGAGACAGTTCTCCGAGGTCATCGACGTCGCCAATCAGTCGAAGGACTACTCGTACGACCTCACCGCGCAGCTCCAGAAGCGGTTCAGCGCCAACGTGGAGGTGCGCGCGGCGTACACCTTCTCGCACTCGTACGACGTGCAGAGCCTCACGTCGAGCCGCGCGATCTCCAACTGGCAGTTCGGCCGCGAGCTCGCTGGCGACCACCTGGCGCAGAACACGACGGTCTCGATCTACGACATCCCGCACCGCGTGGTGCTCGCAGGCACCTACACGGCGCCGTGGAAGCGGTGGACGACCAACGTCTCGCTGATCTACACGGGCCAGTCCGGCGCGCCGTACGACTACGTGTACACCGGCAGCGGCGGCCGCGGTGACCTGAACGCCGACGGCGTGACGGGGAACGACCTGGTGTACGTCCCGCGGAACACGTTCGACCCGGCGGAGATCCAGTTCGCGCCGATCCCGCCGTCGGGGTCCACGCCGGCGGTCGATGCGAACACGCAGGCGGTCGCCTTCGACCGGTTCATCAAGGACACCCCCTGCCTGCGCGAGCACCGCGGCGAGTTCATCCCGCGCAACTCCTGCCGCAACCCGTGGCAGAACTTCTTCGACATGACGGTCGAGCAGGCGTTGCCGAGCGTGCAGGGGCGCACCCTCTCGCTCCGGCTCGACGTCTTCAACGTCCTCAACCTCCTCAACCGCGACTGGGGGCGCACGCGCTCGGCGGGGAACTTCAACAACGTCTCCCTCCTGACGCACACGGGGATGGCCGCCGACGGGGTCCAGCCGCTCGTGCAGTTCCGGCCGAACTACCAGAAGTTCCTGATCTCCACCGACCCGGCGAACTACTACCAGATCCAGCTCTCGGCCCGGCTGAGCTTCTAGCGCGGGGCTGGGGCGGGCGGATCACCCGCCGATGCACGACGGCTCGTGGAGCGCAGGTCGCTCCACGAGCC
>JADGGM010000625.1 GCA_019689955.1 Gemmatimonadaceae bacterium | reverse complement strand
TGTATACGAGCCAGCGTCAGAGGCGCGGTGGCGCGCGGAGCGCTGGCGTCGGAGCGCGCTCGCGGGCCGCCGCAACGGGTCGTGAGGTCGAGTCGTGCTGA
Source organism: Gemmatimonadaceae bacterium (assembly GCA_019689955.1). Lineage (GTDB taxonomy): Bacteria > Gemmatimonadota > Gemmatimonadetes > Gemmatimonadales > Gemmatimonadaceae > JADGGM01. Next base: position 2,261 of record JADGGM010000625.1, on the reverse strand, counting down.
AAGATACCTTCGCTACTCGCCCGCCGGGTTGCAAGGCGCAGACCAGGGGCCGCCGGGAACTCGCCCTCGTCCCGGCATGTATCTTACCTCGGTATGATCGCCGCGGACCTCACGACCCTCCTCTCCACGCGCCCCGTCGTCGCGCTCCCGCTCGTCTTCGCCGGGGGCGTGCTCACCAGTCTCACCCCCTGCATCTACCCGATGATCCCGATCACCGTGTCGATCGTCGGCGCTCAGGCGGCGGGGAGCGCGACGCGCTGGCGCCCGGTGAGCCTCACGCTGAGCTACGTGCTGGGGCTGGCGCTCGTGTACGCGGCGCTCGGGCTGATCGCGGGGCTCACCGGCACGCTGTTCGGGAGCATCAGCACGAACCCATGGCTCTACTTCGGGATGGCCAACCTGCTCCTCATCGCGGCGCTGGCCATGCTCGACGTGCTCCCGGTCCGGCTCCCGCAAGGGCTCGTGCAACGCGCGAGCACGGCGGGCCGCGGGGGGAGCCTTGCGGGGGCGTTCCTCATGGGCGCGGCCTCGGGGCTGGTCGCGGCCCCGTGCTCGGCGCCGGTCATGGCCGCCGTGCTCACCTGGGTCTCCACCACGCGGAGCGCGGTGCTCGGCTTCGTCTACCTCTTCGTCTTCTCCCTCGGCATGAGCACCCTCCTCGTCGCCGCCGGGATCTCCGCGGGGGCGCTCTCACGCCTCCCGCGCGCGGGCGCGTGGATGCTGTGGGTGAAGAAAGGCTTCGCCATCGTGATGCTCGGCGTGGCGGAATACTATCTGATCAAGATGGGACAGATCCTCCTATGACGATGACCACCGGTCGCCGCGCCACGCTCGCCGCCGCGGTCGCGGCGCTCACGCTCGTTCTCTCCCCCACGCTCCGCGCGCAGGACGCGATCGGCATCGCCCTGGGCACCAAGGCGCCCGGCGCCGCCGTCGAAACGCTCGACGGCCGCCCCGTCGACCTCGCGCAGTACATCGGCAAATCGCCGGTGCTGCTCGAGTTCTGGGCCACGTGGTGCCCGGTCTGCAAGGAGATGGAGCCGGCGATGCTCGCGGCCGTGAAGAAGTACGGCTCGCGCGTGAAGTTCATCGCCGTCGCGGTCTCCGTGAACGAATCGCCGGAGCGGATCAAGCGCTACATCGCGAAGTACCACTACACGCACGAGGTGGTCTTCGACCGCGACGGCCACGCGACCGACGCCTACGACGTGCCGGCGACGTCCTACATCGTGGTGATCGACAAGGGCGGGAAGGTGGTGTACACGGGGCAGGGCGCACAGCAGAACATCGAGGCGGCGCTGCAGAAAGTGCTCTGAGGGCGCGGGCGGACCTCGATCACCCCGAGCCGAGCTCGGCAGCACGACCAGATCCAGCGGCCTCAGCCCGGCGCCCCGGCGCTGTGCGGGCCGCATTGTGACCCTCCCCCAACTCGCGGGGTCTGCCCACGGTGGAGCTGCCGGACGCCGTTTTGATCGAGCGCGTGCTCGCCGGGGACGACACCGCCTTCGCGGCGATCATCGCCCGCTATCGCGACCGCTACGCCCGCTTCGCCCTGCACATGCTCGGCTCGCCCCTCGACGCCGAGGAGGTGCTGCAGGATACGTTCGTGCGCGCGTACCGCTCGCTCGGGCGGTGCACGGACCGCTCGCGCTTCGATTCGTGGCTGTTCAGTATCCTGATCAACCGGTGCCGAACGGCCGGCGCCAAACGGCTGCGGCGCGAGCGCACGGTGGTGAACGACCCCGCCGCCCTGCTCACGGCGTCCGAGGAGCACCCGGCCGAACAGGATGCCTGGCGCGAGGAGATCCGCCACGCGCTCGCCCAGCTCCCCGCGGAGCAGCGCGAGGCGTTCCTGCTCAAGTACGTCGAGGAGCTGAGCTACGAGGAGATCGCGATGCTCACCGGCGTGGGGGTGTCGGCGCTCAAGATGCGCGTGAAGCGGGCGTGCGAGCGCCTGCGCACGCTCTTGCAGGAGGTCTGCGATGTCCGATGACGAACGCGATCCCGTACACGATCCCGTGATCGAGCGCGTGGCCGCGACGCTGCGCGCGCCGGTGCGAGTGGACCCGCGCTTCGATGCCCGCGTCGTCGCGGCCATCCAGGAGCGGCGGTCTCCCCTCGCGCGGCTCGTCCGCTGGCTCACCACCCCCCGCCCGGTGGCCATCTCCCCGCTCGCGGGGCTGGCGCTGGCCGCGGGGGTCGCCGCCGTCGCTTTCCTCGGCGGGCGCGCGGGCTACCTCCCGGGAACGGGTGGAGGAGCG
>JADGGM010000624.1 GCA_019689955.1 Gemmatimonadaceae bacterium | reverse complement strand
GCGGATGCGTGCGAGGGGCGCGCGGTCACGCGGGGGGCTCCTCCACGGCGTAGAGCACGCCGTCCCGTTCGCGCAGCGCGATCCGCGGCAGCGGGCGCGGCGGCGGGCCGGCGAGCACGTCCCCCGTCTCGGGGTGAAACACCCCTTCGTGGCAGGGGCACCGGAGCCGCCGCCGCTCGGCGTCCCAGTACACCGCGCAGGAGAGGTGCGTGCACGTCCCGCTGTACGCCACGAAGCGCCGATCGCTCAGATGGAGGAGGATCGCGGGGTCGTCCGGCCCCGGGTACGTGAAGTAGTGCACGCCCCCCACCGGCACCGCCGCCGCGTCCACGATCGCGCGCAGCCCGCCGCGGCGCCGCTCGCGCGTGTACGCGAGCACCGCCAGCGCGCCCGTGCTCGCGAACAGCGCCCCCGACGCCCACACCGACCATCGCAGGAGCTGGCGCCGCGACACCAGCTCATCGGCGTCCCATCTGTACGGGAACTCCACGCGCCACCGGTCGGCGCGCGCGCGGTTGCTCAGCCCCTCCTCGGGCTCGCTCACAGCACCCACACCTCCTCACCGGCCCCGGTGGTCTCCGCACCGGCCGCCGCCTCGTCCAGGAGCGCGGCGACGTCGAGCCGCGCGGTGCCGTCGGGGAGCACGTGATAGACCTTCGTGCGCACGGTCTGCGTGCCGAACGCGGTGACGTTGACGGCGCGCCCCTCGCGCTCGTTGACGAACTCCTCGTAATCCCCGTACCAGATCGCCTGCGTGGGACACGCCTGCGCGCACCAGGGTTTGAGCCCCTGGCTCGTGCGGTCGTAGCACAGGTTGCACTTCTTCATGAGCCGCGCCTCGACGTCGAACTTGGGCACGCCGAACGGGCAGGCGTAGACGCAGTTGCGACACCCGATGCACCGCGACGGGTCGGCCTGCTGCACCACGCCGTCTGGGGTGATGAGAATGGCGAGCGCGGGGCACACCTGCGCGCACGGCGCCACCGGGTCCTCGCAGTGCATGCACACCGTGGGCTGCGTGGCCACGCTCCACCCGCGGTCCACGAAGTCCACCATGATCATGCTCTCCCCCTTGTGCGAGTCGCACTCGCGGCACGCGGCCTCGCACGCGCGGCACCCGATGCACCGCGAGGGGTCGATGAACATGGTCTTCACGGCCATGGCGCTCCCCTCCTCCGCCCCATCAGTGCGCCGCTTCGCCGGTGGGGCGCACGCTCGGCGGCGCGACGTCGTACGGGAACATGGCGGGCGCGTTCTCCGGCGTGAAGGGTGTCGTCGCCGGGCTCGCCGAGGGCGCGGCGGGGGGCGCGGTGATCTTCTCGACCGCGGCCGCGCAGCACTTGTACTCGGGGATCTTGACGCTCGGCTCGACCGCCGGGTTGGTGAGCTGGTTCACCGCCTGGCGGTGCCCGTAGTGGAACGGGATGAAGAGCGTGTCCGGACGAATCGTGGGGGTGACGAGCGCCTTGAGCTCCATGGCGCCGCGCGCGGTCCGCACGCGCACGATCTCCTCGTTGGCGACGCCCAACCGCTCCGCCGCGCTCGGATGGATCTCCACCCACGGCTCCGGCGCCTGCGCGTTCAGAAAGGCGAGCCGGCGCGTCTGGCTCCCGCTCAGGTAGTGATAGACCACGCGCCCGGTCGTGAGCCGGAACGGGAACGCGCCGCCCGGCACCTCGGCGGGCGGGCGATAGGTCACGGGGATCATGCGCGCGCGGCCGTCGGGGTGGTGGAAGCGCTCGGTGAAGAGGCGCGGCGTTCCGGCGCTCTCCTCGCTCGGGCACGGCCAGAAAACGCCGCCCTGCGCGTCGATCTTCTCGTACGTGATCCCGGAGTAGTCCGCGGTGCCGCCTTTCGTGGCCACGCGCAGCTCCTCCCAGATGTCGCGCGCCGAGCGGTACGGGAAGAACTGCCCGCGCCCGAGCCGCCGCGCGAGATCGCAGGCGATCTCCCAGTCGCGCCGCGCCTCGCCGGGAGGCTCGGTGGCCCGGTTGAGCTTCACCACGCGCCCCTCGAGGTTCGTGGTCGTCCCTTCATCCTCGCACCAGACCGCGCACGGGAGCACCACGTCGGCCCGCTCCGCGGTCTCGGACATGAAGAAGTCCACGACGACGAGCGGGTCCAGACGGTCGAGCGCGCGCTCGGCCTCGGCGTTGTCGGGGAGCGAGACCATGAGGTTCGAGCACATAACGAGACAGCTCCGGATCTCGCCGTCGGCCATGAGCCGCACCATCTCCGTCGCCGCCGCGCCGGCCACCGGCAGCTCGGACTCCGGGATCCCCCACACGCTCGCGATGTAGCGCCGCGCCTCCGGGTCATCGATGCGCCGGTAGCCCGGGAGCTGCGCCGCCTTCTGCCCCATCTCCCGCC
>JADGGM010000623.1 GCA_019689955.1 Gemmatimonadaceae bacterium | reverse complement strand
ATGACGTCGAGTCGCGTGGGCGCGGAGTTGTTTATAAGAGACAGGGATGTGCGACGTCGCGGGGCCCGAGCATCACGACGCGGTGCGCGCGCCGGCGAGCGGCGCGGAGACGAGCTGCATCTGCGGGTGCATCTGCACCGAGCCGTAGAAGCGCATCCCCTCGGCGATCTGCAGCGTGACCGACGGCCCGCGGGCGATGTCACGCTGCGTCGCGCGGTCCCACACCGCCGTCTCCACCCCGTACACCCCCGGAGGGACGTTGAACTGGAGCTCGAGCATCATCTCGAACGGACCATCCTGCGGGAGGATCACCCCGCACTGCTCCGACGCGACCGCGAACAGCACCTTCCCCGTCGCGAGCGAGCGCACGCGGATGCTGCACGAGCGCGGGCCCGGGAGCGAACCGATCGTCGTCCCCGTGATGCGGAAGCGCACGTGCTCCCCCGAGGCGAGCGGGGCGGGGGAGAGCACGGCGATCGTCTGGAGCCGCGTGGGAGAGCGCTCGGCGCCCGAGACTTCGGTGGACCACTCGTTGTTCAGGTACGTCTCGATGCACTCCGTGGGCGTCCCCCGCCGCACCACGCTCCCGCGGTCGAGGAGGATCGCGTGCGTGCACAGCGCCGCGATCCGGTCGAGCTGGTGCGAGACGATCGCCACCGGGATCCCGCTCGTGCACATCGCCTTGATCCGGTCGAACGCCTTCTGCTGGAAGCGCATGTCGCCGACGGCGAGCACCTCGTCGATCACCAGGACGTCGGGGTCGATGTGGGCGGCGATGGCGAAGCCCAGGCGCGCGTTCATCCCGTTGGAGTAGCGTTTGACGGGGGTGTCGATGAACTGGTCGATCTCCGCGAACGCGACGATCTCGTCGAAGCGGCGCGCGATCTCGGCGCGCTTCATCCCCATGATCGCGCCCTGGAGGAAGACGTTCTCGCGCCCGGTGAGGTCGGGGTGGAACCCCGCCGCGACCTCGATCAGGGCGCCCGCGCGCCCGGTGATCATGCACCGGCCGCGCGTGGGGGTGAGGATCTGGGTGAGGAGCTTGAGGATCGTCGACTTCCCCGCGCCGTTCGGGCCGATGATCCCGAGCGCTTCGCCGGGCTCGACGACGAACGACACGTCGCGGACCGCCCAGAACTCCCCCTGCGAGAGCTCATCCCGCTTGGGGGCGCGGCCGACGAGGCGCTTGGCCATGGCGGGGATGAGGTCGCGGAGGCTGTCGTGCAGCTCGCCGCGCTGGAACTTCTTCCACACGTGGTGGAACTCGATTCGTGCGTTGGGCATCGGGGGGCGTCTCAGACGTATTCGGCGAAGACCGCCTCGGCGCGGTGGAAGACGAGCGCGCTCGCGAGGAAGCCGAGCACCGCCCAGGCGGCGCTGTAGGCGAGGTACCAGGGGCTCCAGGCGAGCACGATCCCGCCGTGCGTGGCCGGCTGCAGGAGCGGGTGCAGGAGGTTGTGTCCCTGGACCACGCTGAGCCTGAGCCCCTCGAGGAGCGGCGCGAGCGGGTTGAGCATCATGAGGCGCGCGCCCAGCGGGCCGAACATCCGCACCTCGAAGAAGACGGGGGTGAAGAAGATCCCGAAGGTGAGGAGGACCTGCACGATGTACTTCACGTCGCGGAAGAACAGGTTGGCGCACCCGAGAAAGAGCGCGGCCCCCGCGGTGAAGAGGAAGATCAGGGCGGCGAGCGGGATGACCCACAGCGCGGCCAGCGTGTAGTGGATCCCGATGACCGGGAGCGCGATAGCGACGGTGAGCGCGCCGATGGTGGAGTCGAAGGACTGCGCGAGGGTGGCCGAGAGGGGGAGGACCTCGCGCGGGAAGTAGATCTTGGAGACGAGGGGGAGGTTCCCCGTGAGGCTGTTCGTGGCGAAGCCGATCGCCCCGACGAAGAAGGCCCAGGGGAGCGCCTTGACGGCCATCCCGGCGATCTCCGCGATGGCGACGTTCCCGCCGCTCATGTAGGCCATGGCGAAGCGCACGAGCGTCCCGGCGGCGACGATGAGCCCGGGCATGAGCACGGCCCAGGCGAACCCCATGACGGCCTGTTTGTAGCGGATGCGCACATCGCGGAGGGTGAGCTGGTAGAGCAGCTCGCGATAGCGCCAGATCTCGTTCACCGCGATCACGCGGAGATCGCCGATGAGCGAGCGCCGGGGCTCGTCCAGGGTGGTGGACGGCGAGGGCGCCGCGTTCAGGGCCAGGTCGGTCATCAAAAAGCGTGGTGGAGGCAGAGAGAACCAGTGCGGCGCGCAAGAAGCCCTGGTGCGCCGCGGAGAGGTGCGGCGCGCTGGGGCCTGCGCCACCATAGCAGCGCCGAGGCCATCCGCAAGTCCCGTGCGTGCGCGGCTGGGGGCTGGGGAGGCGGGAAG
>JADGGM010000622.1 GCA_019689955.1 Gemmatimonadaceae bacterium | reverse complement strand
ACCGTGGACAGGTAGCGCGCCCCGGAGTCCGGGCTGATCATCGCGACGCGCTTCCCCGGCCCCAGCTCGCGCGCCACCTGCAGCGCCGCCCACGCGATCGCCCCGCTCGACATCCCCACGAACAACCCTTCCTCGCGCGCCAGGCGCCGGGCCAGCGGGAACGCGTCCTCCTCCCACACCGGGATCACCCGGTCGACCACCGACCAATCGAAGTTGTCAGGAATGAAACCCGGTCCCATTCCCTGGAACTGGTGCGGTCCGCGCGTTCCCCCGCTCAGCACCGGTGAGCGCGCCGGCTCCACGGCGATCACCTGGATCCCGCGGTCCCGCTCTTTCAGGAAGCGCCCCACGCCGCTGATCGTCCCGCCGGTGCCAGAGCCGTACACGAAGGCATCGATACGCCCGCCGAGCTGGTCCCACAGCTCCGGCCCGGTCATCTCGTAGTGGATACGCGGGTTCGCAGGGTTGGAGAACTGGTTGGGCATCCACGCCCCCGTCGTGTCGCGGATGTGCTCGGCCTCCTCGATCGCCGCCAGCATGCGGCGTTCGGGATCGGTGAGCACGAGCTCGGCGCCGTACGCCGTCAGCGTGCGCTTCCGCTCCTCGCTCGCGTTCGCCGGAAGGCAGAGGATGAGCCGGTACCCACGCGCGGAGGCGACCTGCGCGAGCCCGATCCCGGTGTTCCCCGAGGTCGGCTCCACGATGGTCGCCCCCGGGGCGAGCACCCCTCGCTGCTCGGCGTCGACGATCATGCCGAGCGCGGTTCGGTCCTTGATCGAGCCCCCGGGGTTCATCCCCTCCACCTTCACCCACACCTCGGCCATCTCGGGGACCGTCACCCGAGCGAGCTGAACGACCGGAGTTCGCCCGATTGCTGCGTCGATCCGTGGCATGTTTCCATCCTGGATGCACAAGGGGCGCCTCGTCGGCGCCCCCCGTGCGGTTCTCGTTGAACGTGTGTGTGAGATCGTCCGGCTCACGTCTCCGATAGCACGAGCTCCCACTCGACGGGGAGCGCTGGGTCGAGCGAGTCGCGAACCGAACAGTACTTCGTCACCGCGAGCTCGATCGCCCGCAGCGCATGGTCGCGCTCGATCCCACGGCCGGTGATGTGATAGCGGAGCAGCACGTGCGTGAGACGCCGCGGGATCTCCTCCCGCCGCGTCCCGATGACCTCGACCTCGAGCGACGCCGCCGGCGTCCGCCGCTTCTTCAGGATGTCCACGACGTCCACGGCCGTGCACGTCGCCAGCGCGCTGAGGAGCGCGTCCACCGGGCTCTGCCCCGTCACGGCATCGCCGTCGATGCGCGTCACCGGACCGCCGGGGCGCCCGGTGTCGAAGCGGTGGTCGCCCCGCCACGTGGCGACCACTCGGTTGGGTTGGGGTTTCGTCGTGACCGCCCGCGCGGCGGCTGTCGTCTCGCTCGTCGTCATCGCTCGATGGGGAGGCGCACGGAGTTCCCCCATTCAGTCCAACTGCCGTCGTAGTTGCGCACCTTGTCGTACCCCAGGAGGTACGTGAGCACGAACCAGGTGTGCGAGGACCGCTCGCCGATCCGGCAGTACGCGATCACGTCGTCCTCCTTCCGGAGACCGACTTCCTTCTCGTAGATCGCGCGCAGCTCGTCGGCGCTCTTGAATGTACCATCGGGGTTCGCCGCGCGCCCCCAGGGGACGTTCTTGGCCCCCGGGATGTGGCCACCACGCAGCACCCCCTCCTGCGGGTACTCCGGCATGTGCGTCTTCTTCCCCGTGAACTCGTCCGGAGAGCGCACGTCGATGAGCGGCTTCCTGGCCTGCGAGTGCGCGAGCGCGTCCTCGCGAAAGGCGCGGATCCGGCGGTCATCCCGCTCGGGCGCGACGTAGTTGGACGGGGTGAACTTCGGGACCTCGGTCGACATGGGGCGCTGCTCCTGCTCCCACTTCACCCGCCCGCCGTCGAGCACGCGGGCATTGGTGAAGTTGAAGAGCTGGAACACCCAGTACGCGTAGCACGCCCACCAGTTGTTCTTGTCGCCGTAGAACACGACCGTCGTGTTCTCGTCGATCCCCTTCTCGCGGAGCAACGCCTGGAACTGCTCCCGGTTCACGTAATCGCGGACCACCGGATCGTTGAGGTCGGTGTGCCAGTCGATCTTCTGCGCGTTCGGGATGTGCGCGATGTCGTAGAGCAGGACGTCCTCGTCGCTCTCGATGATGCGGATCGTCGGGTTGTCCAGATTTGCCGCGAGCCAATCGGTGGAGACGAGCACCTCGGGGTGCACGTACCCTTTCTGGAGAATGGTTCGGTCCGGCACGGTTGGGGATGCGGTAGCCATTGTACGTGTGCCCTCGAGAAGATGGTGAACCACGCTACGGAACCAACGCCTGCCCGCGGTGAATCG
>JADGGM010000621.1 GCA_019689955.1 Gemmatimonadaceae bacterium | reverse complement strand
CCGCAGGGGCGTCCGGGGCGCGGACGAGCGCAGGGGCGCGGGCGGGGGGAGCTGGAGCTGCGCCGCAAGGGCGCCGAGCACGTCGTCGAAGTCGGCGCTCCCGGAGCCGCGGTCGATCCGGGCCCGCGTCACCGCGCCCGCGGAGTCGAGCTCCAACGTCAGGTCCGCGGCCGCGTAGAGCTGCGCTCGCCCGCGCAGGAGCTGCGGGCACTCGAGGTGCAGCATCGCGTCGGCGCGCTCGCGGAGCTGAGCGAGGGTGATGCGCGCCGCCCCCGTCGTCGGAACGTAGAACCGTGTGGTCGACAGCACGCACCCCACCACGCCCAAAAGCATCATCGCGCGGCTACACGATCGCCATCGCGTCGCCGTACGAGTAGAACCGGTACCCCGCATCGATCGCCTCTCGGTACGCCCGCATCGTGAGCTCGTAGCCGGCGAATGCGGCGACGAGCATGACGAGGGTGGACCGGGGAAGATGGAAATTCGTGATCAGTTTGTCTACCGCGCGCACGCGGTACGGGGGGCGGATGAACAGTCGCGTCTCGCTGCTCGCGGCGGCGAAGGTGCCGTCGGCGCGGATCGCGCTCTCGAGGGTCCGCGTGGTCGTGGTGCCCACGGCCCAGATGCTCCCGCCGCGCGCGCGGGTGGCGTTGAGCGTGCGCGCGCTCTCCGCGGGGAGGGCGAACCACTCCTCGTGCATCACATGGTGGGCCGGGTCGTCCACTTCCACGGGCTTGAACGTGCCGGCGCCGACGTGGAGGAGCACGTCCGCGCGGACCACGCCGCGCGCGGCGAGCGCGTCGAGGAGCTCGGGGGTGAAGTGGAGCCCCGCGGTGGGTGCGGCCACCGAGCCGCTCTCGCGCGCGTACACGGTCTGGTAGCGCTCCGCGTCCATGGTCGTGTCGGCGCGCGCGATGTACGGGGGGAGGGGGATGTGCCCGTGCCGCTCGATCGCGGCGGCTGCGTCTCCCTCCGCGGCGTGGAGGCGGACCACGCGCGTGCGCCGGTCGGTGATCTCGAGGATCTCGACGTCGAACCCGGGGGCTACGTGCACGACGCGCCCGGGGCGGAGCTTTCCCCCGGGGCTCACCATGGCCTCGTACCGGTCGTCGCCGAGTGGGCGGAGGAGGAGGACTTCGGCGGGGGCGCCGGAATCGCGGCGGCCGAGGAGGCGCGCGCGGAAGACGCGCGTGGTGTTGAGCACCAGCGCGTCCCCGGCGGGGATGAGCTCTACGAGGTCGCGAAAGCGGCGGTGCGCGATGCGCCCCGTCGCGCGCTCCACGACCATGAGCCGGCTCTCGTCCCGCCGGTCGAGCGGGGTCTGCGCGATCCGGTCCGGGGGGAGCTCGAAGTCGTAGTCCGCGGTGCGGTCGCCGGCCGTCACTCGATGACCGTGATCCGCCCGGTCCGCGTCGACACCTGCTGCGTCACCTCGTCGGTGATCGAGAGCTGGAGCGCGTACGTCCCCGGGGCGGCGTCCCCCAGGTCGACCGTCACGTAGTCTACCGCGACCGCGCGCGCCGGCGCCTGGCGCGGGAAGGAGAGGGAGACTTCGTTGTCCCCGTGCTTGGAGAGCCCCACCGCGCTCGCCACCCCCCCGATGATCTTCGCCGCGAGCCCCGCGAGCCCGCCGCTGCTCGGCTGGAGGCGGGTGAAGGTGATCGCGACCGCGTAGCGGTCCGTGCCGTCCTTGGGGGTGAGCCCGTACGTCTCCCACAGGAGCGCGAAGGGGTTCCCGCGCCGCACGCGCCCGAGGTTGGGGGCGATGTCGAAGTCCGACCACCGCGCGGGAACGACCCCGGGCTTGGGCGCGACCGTCTGGGCGACGAGGAGGTCGCTCACCTCGAAGCCGGTGTGCACGGGAATCTCGATCCGGCTCGCGCCCCGCGCGCCGCGCATGGCGTCGGGCTGCAGCGCTTCGACGCGGTAGAGGAACGTGCCGGCCGGGACGCGCGTGCTCCACGAGCGGACTTCCTTCCCCTCGGGGCGCGAGAAGTCGAGCGTCTCCTCCGTGCTCTGCCGGAACACCCGCTCGGCGCGCCAGTTGAACGCCTCGAAGTCCACGCGCAGCGCCCCGCGCGCGAGGTCGATCCCGCGCACCAGGTCCGAGACCGGCACGTCGGCCGCCACGAACACGTCCCCCGAGTCCGCCGGCGCCCGGAAGCGCACGAGCTGCACGTCCACCGAGTCGGTGCGCCGCGTCTCCCCCGCGTTCGCCCACACCACAGGCACGGTGTCGCGGAGGCGCCGGAACTCGCGCTTGTCGTCCGGCTCCAGCGTCACCACGCCGTACGTCGGGAGCTGGTTGAACAGGAACGCCTCGTCCTCGCTGTACCACCAGAGCACGCGGATGCGGTGCTCCCCCTGCTTCAGCGGGTCGGGGGGGAAGGAGATCAC
>JADGGM010000620.1 GCA_019689955.1 Gemmatimonadaceae bacterium | reverse complement strand
GGCGGGGGTTGTGCCAGCCGGCGCCGGGGGTCCAGTCCTCCACCACGCCGTCGGTGAGCCGCCACGCGCCGCGCGGCTCGGTGCCGAGGAAGGTGTAGCGCGCCCACGTCTCCCCGCCGGCGGGCGCCGACTCGAGGAGGAAGGCGAAGGGCCCGCGCCGCAGCTTAGCGAACGCGGACACGGGGGTCTCGGCGTCGAGCAGGCAGTCCCGCCACACCGGCACCAACCCGCCCCGCGCGGCGAGCGCCGCGAAGCGCTCGAAGCTCACGCGCGTGGCGCTTGCCGCGCCGGAGCTGCCCGATGACATTTCTCGATCATGCTTCGATTCTCCGCGGCGCTCGGCGCCGCGTGCTGGGTGCTGGGTCTCTCGATCGTGCCGGCCGCCGCGCCCGCGCAAGGGTGGAACGACGCCCGGACCATGGCGCTCGTCGAACGCGCCACCGCGCGCCGCGCCGAGCAGCTCGCCGACACCGCGCTCACCGACTACCGCGCCACGGCGCACGGCTACCTCACCTTCCTCGCGCAGCTCGGCCACGGGCTCACCGAGCCGCCCAAAGTCGTGAAGGCCGACGAGCTGGCGCTCGAAGTGTACTGGCACGCGCCCGACCTGAGCAAGCAGGTCATCGAAGGACGACGCGACACGCTCCTCCTCCCCACCGACATCCGCTACCACCGCGACCACCTCGGCATCGTCCAGAACAACTTCCCGAACATCATCCGACTCGGCGAAGGAGACGAAGTCCAGGACGTCCCGCACCCGCTCTCCCCCGTCGGGATGGCGGACTACGACTTCGCCATCCGCGACTCGCTCACCTTCCGCCTCCCCGACCGCACGCTCAGCGTCTACGAGGTGGCGGTCCGCCCCAAGAGCGACACCCTCCCGCGCATCGTGGGCGCGATCTACATCGATCGCACCTCCGCCCAGGTGGTGCGCATGGCGTTCGACTTCACGCGCCCTGCCTACCTCGACAAGCAGCTCGAGGACATCTCCATCGTCCTCGAGAACGCGCTCGTCAACGGGCGCTTCTGGCTCCCGCGCCGCCAGGAGATCGAGATCCGCCGCACCGGCACGTGGCTCGACTTCCCCGCGCGCGGGATCATTCGCGGCCGCTGGGAGATCTGCTGCTACGAGGTCAACACCGGCCTCCAGCGCGCGTTCTTCGTGGGCCCGGAGATCGTGCAGCTCCCCCCCGCGCTCCTCCAGCGCCACCAGTGGGAGGGGCGCATCATGGACTCCCTCCCGCCGGACGTGCGCGCGGTGACCGACGCGGACGTGCGCCGCGTCCAGGAGGAAGCGCGCTCCCTCGTGCGCGCCGAAGCGCTCTCCCGCGCGAGCGGCGCCGCGCTCTCGGCCCGCCGGGTCTCCGACTTCGTCCGCGTGAATCGCGTCGAGGGGCTCGCGCTCGGCGCGGGAGCCACCGTGCGCTTCGGCGCGGGGATGAGCAGTTCGCTCAGCGGGCGATGGGGGATCGATGACCACGAGCCCAAGGGGCGCGCGACGTTCGACGTCCAGCGCGCGAGCGGGCTCGGGCTCCAGCTCTTCGCCACGCGCGACTACCGCGACGCGGGCGACCTCCCGGAAGGCTCCCTCCTCGCCAACAGCTTCGCGGCGCAGGAGCTCGGGGTGGACCGCACGGACCCCTACGACCTCCGCGCCGCCGGCGTGGGGGTGGACCTCGGCGCGTGGGGGGGGCTCCGGTGGCGCATCGAGGCCTCGCACGAGACGCAGGGCCGTCTCGCGATCCACGCGGCCCCGTGGCGAGGGCGCTACGAGCGCACGATCCCCGCCTGGTCGATCCGCGAGGAACGGCTGGCACTCTCCATCACTCGCCCCACCGCGCTCGCTTTCTGGGGGACGGAGCTCGGGCTCCGGAGCGAGCTCCGCGGGGGGTGGTTCATGGGGCGCGACACGAGCTTCGCCACGAACCAGCCGTACTTCGGCCGCGTCTTCGTCGCCGCGCAGCTCGAGCGCCCGATGGGGCGCGACCGGCTGGTGACGCGCACGACGATCGGCGCGGTCGGCGCATCGCCCGATGTCCCGCCGCAGGAGATGGTCTTCCTCGGCGGGCCGATCACGGCGCCGGGGTACCCGTTCCACCGCTTCGCCGCGACCTTCGGTGCCAGCGAGCACGTGGAATGGCGCACGCACGTCCCCTTCCTCCCACTCTCCCTCGGCCCCTTCGGCCGCGCCCCGGGCTCGGCCACGCTCGCGCCGTACGTCCACACCGTCTACGTGAACGGGTCCGCCCCCTTCGCCGAGCCCGCGCGCGGCTGGTACCCCTCCGCCGGGGTCGGGGTGTACGTGCTCTTCGACCTCATCCGCTTCGACGTGGCGCGCGGGTTCCGCCACGGGGAGTGGACCTTCTCGGTGGACCTGACGCGCGACCTCTGGGACATCCTCTAG
>JADGGM010000619.1 GCA_019689955.1 Gemmatimonadaceae bacterium | reverse complement strand
GCTCCCGCCCGAACCCCGACTGCTTGAAGCCGCCGAACGGCGCCGCGGCGTCGTACATGTTGTACGTGTTGATCCAGACCGTCCCCGCGCGCACCGCGCGCGCCGTGCGCAGCGCCTTCTTGACGTCGCGCGTCCAGATCCCCGCGGCGAGCCCGTAGATCGTGTCGTTGGCCAGCGCGACCGCCCCCGCCTCGCCGTCGCGGAACGTCATCATCGCGAGCACGGGCCCGAAGACCTCCTCGCGGGCGATCGTCATCTCCGGCGTCACGTCGCCGAAGATCGTCGGGGCGACGAAGTACCCCTTGCCGTTCACCGGCGTGCGCTGGCCGCCGGTGAGCAGCGTGGCGCCCTCGCGGCGGCCGCGCTCGATGTAGCCCAGCACGCGTTCCATCTGCGTCCTGGACACGAGCGCGCCGAGCCGCGTCTTGGGGTCGAGCGGGTCGCCGGCCACCATGCGCGCCGCGCGCGCGAGGAGCTTCTCCTGCAGCGCGTCGCGCACCGACTCCTCCACGAGGAGCCGCGAGCCGGCGGCGCACACCTCGCCTTTCCCGTAGAAGATCCCGATCAGCGCGCCGCGCGCCGCGGCGTCGAGGTCGGCGTCGGCGAACACGATGTTCGGCGACTTCCCCCCGAGCTCGAGCGAGAGCTTCTTCACCGTCCCCGCCGCCTCGCGCATGATCTCCGCGCCGACCTCGGTGGATCCGGTGAAGGCGACCTTGTCGACCTCGCGGTGCCGCACGAGCGCGGCGCCGACGACGGTCCCTTTCCCCGGCACGCAGTTGACGGCGCCGGGCGGGAACCCCGCCTCGAGCGCCAGCTCCGCGACGCGGATGGCGGTGAAGGGGGTGAGCTCGGCGGGCTTCACCACGATCGTGTTCCCGCACGCGAGCGCCGGGCCGATCTTCCACGCGGCGAGCGAGAGAGGAAAGTTCCACGGCACGATCGCCGCGACGACGCCGAGCGGCTCGCGGAGGGTGTAGGTGAAGTACGGCCCGTCCACCGGCACCGTCTCGCCGTGAAGCTTGTCCGCCCACCCGCCGTAGTACTTGAACGTCTCCGCGGCGAGCGTCACGTCGATCGCCGACTCGAAGACCGGCTTGCCGTTGTTCAGCGTCTCCAGCCGCGCCAGCTCATCCTTGTGCGCGAGACAGAGCTCGCCCAGCCGGTAGAGCATCTCCCCGCGCTGCCGGGCGCTGATGCGGCGCCACGCGTCGCTCTCGAACGTCTCGCGCGCCGAGCGCACCGCGCGGTCCGCGTCCGTCGCATCCCCCTCGGCCACCTCGGCGATCACCGCCTCGGTGGCCGGGTTCACGACCGGGAACGTCTTCCCCGCGGCCGCATCCACCCGTTCGCCGTCGATCACGAGCTGCGTGGGGAGCCGCTCGGCTGCCGAGCGAGCCGGCGCTGTCGTCGTCATGGATCACCTCCCGGCCGCCGTGCGGCCGGCTACGGGTGCGGCGCGCTCACTTCCCCGTGAAGGTGGGCTGCCGCTTCTCCACGTAGGCGCCGATCCCCTCCTTCGCGTCGCTGCTCTTGAAGAGGAGACTCTGCAGCTCGCGCTCGAGCGCCAGCCCGTACTCCAGCGGGATCTCCGCCCCAGACTGCACCGAGCGCTTGATGTGCCCCACCGCCATCGCCGCCTTGTTCGGGAGACAGAACTGCCGCGCGTAGAGGAGCACGCTCTCCCACCAGTCGTCTTTGGGGTAGACCTCGTTGATGAGACCGAGCGCTTGCCCCTCCTCGAAGGAGAACGTGCGCCCCGTGGCCATGAGCTCGATCGCCTTGGCCTTCCCCACCAGGCGCGCGAGGCGCTGCGTCCCGCCGGTGCCTGGGAGGACACCGAGGTTCACCTCGGGGAGACCGATCTTCCCCGCGTCCTGCTTCGCGATGCGGATGTCGCACGCCATCGCGATCTCGAGCCCGCCCCCCACGCAATGGCCGTTGATCGCGGCGATCACGAGCTTGGGGGTCTGTTCCAGGCGGCTCAACGTCTCGTTCGCGTGGAGGCAGAAGTAGTACTTGAAGGTCGGGTCGACCTCGTTGAGCATTTTGATGTTCGCCCCGGCGGAGAAGAACTTGTTTCCGGCGCCGCGGACGATGATCACCTGGACGTCGTTGTCGAAGCGCGCGCGGAGGATGCACTCGTCGAGCTGGCGCATCATCTCGTGCGTGTAGGTGTTCGCCGGCGGATCGTTGAGCTCGAGCACCGCGATGTTGCCGTCCTTGCGGTACGTGACGAGCGTCGCCGCTTCTCGGTCTGTAAGGGTGGCTGCTGCCATCGGACGCCCCTGGTGAGAGTGAGTCGAGGTCCGGGGGTCGGGCCCACGCGAGGGGCCGGCCCTAGCCGGCGGCGGACTGGGGGAGCGAGCTTTCGGGGACCGGGAGCCCGACGTAGCCGCCGAGGAAGAG
>JADGGM010000618.1 GCA_019689955.1 Gemmatimonadaceae bacterium | reverse complement strand
CATCCCACCCAACCCACGCGGCCAGATGCCTACGCTCCTGCTCTAGCCAGGGTCCACTCCCCACGCTACTCTCCTCGCGCCACGTTTCGCACAATACTCCCGCCGACTTCGATTTCCACCGTGTCGCCGCTCTCCAATTTCCCCACGCCCGCCGGAGTTCCAGTCGCCACAACGTCTCCAGGCTCCAACGTCATGATGTGCGAGATGAACTCCAGCAGCAGCGGGATCGAGAAGACCATCTCCTCCGCGGTCGCCTGTTGGCGGATCGTGTTGTTCACCCGCGTCGTCACCGTGAGCGTGCGGAGATCCGTGGGGGCTGGGACCGGGTTCCCGATCGGGCAGAACGTGTCGAATCCCTTCGCGCGCGTCCATTGTCCGTCGCGGCGTTGGAGATCGCGGGCCGTGACATCGTTGAGCGCCACCACCCAGCCGATCGCGCCGAGCGCCTCCTGCTCCGAGCCCTTGCGCAGCGTGCGACCCAGCACGATCCCGATCTCCCCCTCGTACTCCACCTGTGACGACGCCCGCGGGAGCACGATCGCATCCCCCGTCCCGATCACGCTCGACGGCGGCTTGAGGAAGATCAGCGGCTCCTTCGGCACCTCGTTGCCCAGCTCCTTCGCGTGGTCGCGGTAGTTGCGGCCCACGCACACGATCTTTCCAGGACGGATCACACGCACTCCCTCGTCGCGTAGAAGTTTTCCACCGCCTCGCGCAGCATTGCCCATCGCCCCATTACGCGGCGCGCCGGGGGGAGCGTTGCGAGGAGCGCCCGCCCGTATCCCTTCGTCGCCGCGCGCGAATCGCACAGCACCACCACCCCCCGGTCCGTGCTCGTCCGGATCAGCCGGCCGAAGCCCTGCTTCAAGCGCAGCCCCGCGTGCGGGAGCATGAACTCCGAGAACGCGTCCCCGCCGCTCGCCGCGATCGCCTCGCAGCGCGCCGCCGTGAGCGGCTCCGTCGGCACGCGGAACGGGAGCTTCGCCAGCACCAGCCCGCGGAGCGCCGGCCCCGAGACATCCACCCCTTCCCAGAACGACGCCGTCCCGAGCAGCAGCGCCCGACCCGACTCGCGGAAGCGGCGGAGCAGCACATCGCGCGCCTCGTCCCCGTGGACCAGGAGCGGCCAGCGCCGCTCGACCCCGCGCGCCCGCAGCTCCGTCGCCATCGCCCGGACATCCCGGTGGCTCGTGAACAGCGCGAACAGCCCCCCGTCCGCCGCCTCCGCGAGATCGAGCACCACGCGGACCACCGTGCGGAAGTGTCCCGCCGCGTCCACGTTCGGCGCCGGCGCGTCCGTGGGGATCGCGAGCAGCGCCTGCGTCGCATAGTCGAACGGCGACGGGAAGATCGCCGTCTCCGGGCACACCGTCTCCTCCGTGAGCCCCAGCCGGTGCGCCAGGAAATCGAACCGGTCCCCCGTGGCCAGCGTCGCGCTCGTGATCACCGCCGTGTCCAGTCGCTTGAACAAGTCCTCGCGCAGGATCGGCGCGATGTCGAGCGGCACCGACGTGGCCGCCACGTTGCGGTCGCGGCCGCGCACCTCGATCCAGCGCACCGTCCGCTCCCCATCGGGCGGCGGGCGGAGCGCGCGTTGGAGCCCGTCCCCGATCGCCTCCAGCCGGCGCGCCACGCCGCGGATCTCGGACAGGAGCGGCGCCACCGCCTCGCGGCGCACGCTGTCCATCTCCAGTCGCTGCCACACCAGCTCCAACCCATCGTGCAGCAGCGCCACCTCGCGCAGCAAATCCGTGAGCGCCGCGTCGAGCCCGGCCTTCCAGATCGGGTGGTGCGCGAAATCGTCCGTCAGGCGGAGCACCGGCTCCCCCTGCTCCTTGAGCAACGTGTCGAGCAGATCGAACACCAGCGCCCCCTTGTCGCGCGCCGCGTGCGCCGAGGGCGCGAGGCGGGAGTGCACCAGGTCGAGACTTGCCGCGCTGTACAGGTCATCGCTCGCCCCGAGCCGGGCCGCGAGCGCCGCGAGGAGCCCCTTCCCGCGCCGGTCCAGGCGCCCCAGGAGGCGCGCGAGACCGCGGCGCGTCACCGTGCTCCCCAGGTGCGCGGCCGCCGCATCCTCGAGGTGGTGCCCCTCATCCACGATCAACCGCTTGTACGCCGGCAGCACCGCCGCGTCCCCCCAGTTCTGCTGCGCCCGGCGTACCGCCAGGTCCGAGAGGAGGAGGTGATGATTGACGACGATCACGTCCGCCTGCGCCGCGCGCCGCCGCGCCTGGAACACGAAGCATCGATCGAAGTGCGGGCACTTGAGGCGCGAGCACAGGTCCGGCTCGGCCGCCACCTCGTCCCACACCTCCGGGCGGGGCGGCGTCGGGAGATCGGCGAGCGAGCCGTCGGCCGTGCGCGCGGCCCACGCGTGGATCGCGTCGATCTCCGCGGCCACCCCGTCCTCGA
>JADGGM010000009.1 GCA_019689955.1 Gemmatimonadaceae bacterium | reverse complement strand
CTTCGCCGCCCCCCGGCTCAACGTGCGCCCCGCGCCGTGGCACGCGCTCCCGAAGGCGCGGGCCGCCGCCTCCGCCACCCCCGCCATCACGTATGTCGCGGTCCCCATGCTGCCGGGGATGAACACCGGCTGTCCGACTCGCTGATAGTCCGCGGGCACGTCCTCGTGTCCGGGCCCGAACGCGCGCGTCGCCCCCTTCCGGTGCACGCAGAGCCAGCGCCCGTCGTGGTGCTCGCGCTTGGCGATGTTGTGCGCGACGTCGTACACCGTGCGCACCTGCTCGGGCGCGACCTCGGGGAACATGCGGACGATGACGTCCCGCACTCGGTGCGCGATCGTCTGGCGGTTCGCCCACGCGAAGTTCGCCGCCGCGGCCATCGCGTGCAGATAGGCGAGCCCGACATCCGACGAGGCCGGCGCGCAGGAGAGCTGGCGGTCGGGGAGCGTGATGCCGAAGGACGCGAGGCGGGCGTCGAACATGCGCACGTAGTCCGTGCACACCTGGTGCCCCAACCCTCGCGACCCGGTGTGGATCAGCACCGTGATCTGGTCGACGGCGAGCCCGAACGCGCGCGCGGCG
Organism: Gemmatimonadaceae bacterium; assembly: GCA_019689955.1. Taxonomy (GTDB): domain Bacteria; phylum Gemmatimonadota; class Gemmatimonadetes; order Gemmatimonadales; family Gemmatimonadaceae; genus JADGGM01. The sequence goes on along the minus strand of JADGGM010000009.1, from coordinate 15,001 downwards.
TCGTCGTCGAACAGCTTGTCGACGCGATGCAGCTCGACGAAGTGGTTCCCCGCGCCGATCGTCCCGAGCTGCCCGCGCCCGCGATCGCGGGCGCGCGCGGACACCGTCCCCGGCTCCGCGTCGGGGAGGCACCCGCCCGACTCGGTGTGCAGCAGGTCGTCCGCGAGGCCGAGCGCGCGCTCGTGCACGACGAATCGCGCGCCCTCGGCGAGCACCTGGTCCAGCTCGGCGTCGGTAAGCCGCCAGTGCCCTCCGCGTCCGGTGCCGGACGGGATGCTGCGCGAGATCTCGTGCGTGAGCGTCGTGTGGCGGTCGCCGAGCGCGCTGCGCGTGAGCGGCGTGGCGAGGAGGCGCACGCCGCAGTTGATGTCGAACCCCACGCCCCCCGGCGAGACCACGCCGTCGGGGAGGAGCGTCGCCGCGACGCCGCCCACGGGGAAGCCGTACCCCTCGTGCATGTCGGGCATCCCGTACGCGAAGCCCACGATCCCGGGGAGCGTCGTGACGTTCACGAGCTGCGTCAGCGCCTCCCCGTCGCAGATCGCCGCGAGCAGCGCGTCATCGGCATAGATGCGCGCCGGCACGCGCATGTCCGGTCGGAACGACGTCGGGATGTCGGCCGTGTACGGGTCACGCCGGACGAGCGATGCCGCGGCCGGGGATGGCGCCCGCTCGATGGTCGTGCCTGGTGGCCCGGACGTCATGGTGCACCTCAGACATCGAGCAGGAGCGTGGCGCGCCACCGGCCGTCATCGCGCGTGACCGTCGGCGCGTGATAGGTCGCCGCCTTGATCGGGGACTGCCATTCCTCGACCGGCGAGCCCCGCACCATCGCGGAGACCTCCGCGGCGCCGTCCGGGCGTACGCGGATGCGCACGTTCCGCACCTCCGCGTACGCCCGAGCGTTCGCCTCCGATCGGCCGAGCAGCTCGTTCGTCCAGTCGACGAGCAGCGTCGGCAGATCGCGCGCGGCGAGCGCGACCCGCTCCCATGCCCCGGGCGGAGCGCCAGTGGGGCCGACGGCGCGCGCGATCACGCGCGCGGCCTCGCCGAACAGCTCCTCGAGCGAGTCGGCCGTGAGCGCGACCTTCCACTCGCCGACGTGCTCCACGGTCTCCGCCCGCGGGCGCATGGCGTCGCTACTTCTCGGTGATCGGGATCGCGTGCGGTGTCGCCTTCACCTCCTCGGTCTTCGGCAGGTGCACCGTCAGCACGCCATCCTTGAACTCGGCGGAGATCTTGTCCTCCGCGATCCCGCCGGGGAAGGGGAGCGACCGCTGGAACGAGCCGAAGCGGCGCTCCCACATGTAGTACCTCCGTTCCTCCTCTTCCTTGGTCGTCTCCTGCTCCTTCTCCCCCTTGATCGTGAGCACGCCGTCGGTGTAGTCGACCGAGATGTCCTTCGCCGACATCCCGGGGAGCTCGGCGGTGATCGTGAGCTCGTCCTTCGTCTCGCTCACGTTGACCGCCGGGAACCATTCACCGCGCGTGGCGATCGGGAGCGTCCCGAACGCTGCACGCATCATCTCGTCGGCCTGCGCCAGCAGCTCGTCCGCGGTCGCGGTGAGCGGAGAGAGCGTGCGGGAAAGGAACGGCGTCGGGAACATCGGCGTGAACGTGGCCGGTTGGCGGCGGATGAGTTTGGTGCGTGGCATAACGACCTCCTCCGTGTACAGATGAGTCACGTGTGGTGAAGCACCGACCATGATGCGGCGTCGCGAGCCCGCCGTCTGTCGGAACATCTCAGGCGACGCGTCGGGCTTCGTCCGACCTGCACGACTACGCCACGGGGATGCCGCGCGGCGCCGAGATGCGCTCCAGCACGTGCTCGACGCGCGCCGGCTCCTTCGGGCCCAGCTTCGTCGCCAGGTCGGCCTGCGCGATGACCCCGGCGAGCATCCCACGTTCATCGACGACCAGCACGCGGCGGACCTGCTCGCGCTCCATCTTGTCCATCACGGCGCTGATGTCGTCGTCCGGGCGCACCGTGGCGAGCTTTGCACTGGTCATGTGGTCCGCGACGTGGCAGTCGGTCCCGTGATGCTCGGCCACGCACCGAACCGTGATGTCGCGGTCCGTGATGACTCCCTCGACGCGCTGCTTGGCCGCGCCGTCGATCACCGGGACCATGCCGATGCCGTACGATTGCATGAGCTCTGCTGCGCGAGCGATGGTGTCGCTCGGGGTCACGGTCACCGGGTCGGGCGTCATGATCTCCTTGGCTTTCATAAGTCCTCCCGTGCTGGGACGGTCGTGATGAAGCTGGCACGTGCACACGGTACGGCATCCCGGGCGGCCGCGGTGTCAGCGGATGGCGAAGCCGCTGTCCGGCATTCGCGGACGCGGCTCGCGTGCCGTGCACACGCGCGGCGACGACCGCGGTCGTGCTGCAATGCGCTGGCCGTTCCGCTGTGTCGCCGTCACGCTCCGCGCAGTGCAGCGGAGCGCGGCCGGGGCGAGCGCGGGTATGCGAGAATGCTGAGCGCGCCATCGTCGCGGCGCGCGCAGAGCCGGCCGGCGCGTGACGGCCGGCCGGTTGCACGATGAACGCGCGCGTACGCCGGCCGGATTGTCAGTCGATCGGCGGCCGGCGGAGGTGCCAGTCGGTCTCGCGTTGGTACGCCGCGCCGAGGGCGAGCACGACGTCGTCGCGCCCGTGCGCGGCGATGAGCTGCATGCCGATGGGGAGCCCGCTCGCGGAGAACCCGCAGGGGATCGAGAGGGCAGGGAGCCCGGCCATGCTCTGCGGCGAGTTGAGGCGCGTGAAGGCGTCGAGCGTGTTCGCCTCGCGCCCGTTGATCCGCACCGCGTGCTCCCCGATCCGGTGCGGGAGCGCGGCGACAGTCGGCGCGACGAGCACGTCGACCTCCCGGAACGCCCGCGCGAACCCCTCGCCGAGCGCCGCGCGCGCTCGCTCGGCCTGCACGAGCGCCATCGCCGTGAGCTCGGCCCCGCGCGCCAGGCGCTGGCGCACGAGCGGGCCGAACCCCTCGGGGTTGGCCCGGAGCCGCGCGTCGTGGTATGCGATCGCCTCCGCGCCGGTGATCACCGCCGACGCGGGCTGCGCCTCGCCCAGCCCCTCGATCGCCACCGGGCGCGCGGGACCGGCGAGCCGCTCGATGACCGCGATCGCCTCCCGCACCGCGCGCTCGATCTCGGCGTCGACGTCGGTGAAGTAGTACGGCGAGAGCCCCACGCGGAGCGAGCGGACCGGCGCATCGACGGCCGCGAGCCACCGTCGCGCGCGCTGCGTGGAGCCGGCGAGGACGCCGAGCAGGAGCGCCGCGTCCTCCACGGTGCGCGTCATCGGCCCCACGTGGTCGAGCGTCCAGCTCAGCGGGATGACGTCCGCCGTGGGGACGAGCCCGCGCGTGGGCTTGAGCCCGGTGATCCCGCAGCAGCTCGCGGGGATGCGGATCGAACCGCGCGTGTCCGTCCCGATCGACGCCGCGCCCATCCGCGCCGCCACCGCCACCGCGGACCCGCCACTCGACCCCCCGGCGATGCGCGTGCGGTCCCACGGATTGCGCGACGCCCCGAAGTGCTCGTTCACCGTGGTGACGCCCATCGCGATCTCGTGCAGGTTCGTCTTGCCGACGATCACCGCCCCGGCCCGGCGGAGCCGCGCGACGACCGGGGCGTCGTGCGTCGAAGTGAGCCCTTCGCCGAAAGTCCGCGAGCCCGCGGTCGTGGGGGCGTTGCGCGTGAGGATCAGGTCCTTGATCGAGATGGGCACGCCGGCGAGGGGGAGGGGATCGCGCGTGCGCGCGGTGCGGCGGCCGAGGATGCGTTCGACGCGCCGGGCCTCATCGCGGACCGTGTCGCTGCGGCGGATGAAGGCGTTCAGCTCGGGCTCGAGGCGCGCGATGCGGCGGAGGGTGGTGTCGGCGATCTCGGTGGGGGAGAGGGTGCGGGTGTGGACCGAGCGCACGAGCGTGCGGAGGTCCAGGAGCGCCGGGTCTGTCGTCATGATCACCCTCTCACCAGGGTCCGTGCCACCTGCAGAAACGAGTGCACCACCGCGCGATCGTTCCCCGCCCGCCACGCGACCGACACGTTCGTCTCCGCCTGGCGCTTGTGGATCTGCCTGTAGACGACACCGGTCCACCCCATCTTCCGCACCGAGGCCGGGATGATCGACACCCCCACTCCCGCCTCGACCAGGCTCACCGTCGTGTACAGCTCGCGGCTCTCCTGCACCACGCGCGGTGCGAACCCCGCGTCCAGGCACAGCTCCACCACCTGCGTGTACAGCCCCGGCGCCAGCTCGCGCGGGAAGAGGACGAAGTCCTCGGCCGCGAGGTCGGCGAGGGAGAGCCGCGGGCGGCGTGCGAGATCGTGCGTCCGCGGGAGCGCCATGAGGAGCCGTTCGCGCATCACGCGCTCCATGCGCAGCCCCTCCACGGCCGAGAGCTGCCGGAGAAATCCCACTTCCAGCTCGCCGTTCCGGAGCGCCGTGATCTGCGTCCCCGTCGGCAGCTCGCGGAGCTCCAGGTGCACGCCGGGGAACGCGCTGCGGAATCGCCGGATGAGCCGCGGCAGGGCGAGGAACATGACCGACGCCGCGAACCCGACGCGGAGCGTCCCCGCGTCCCCGCGCCCCACGCGCCGCGCGGCGTCCAGCGCCGCGTCCACCTCGGCCAGGATGCGCCGCGCCTCCTCGCGGAGATGGGCCCCGGCGTCGGTCAGCTCCACCCGCCGCGTGGAGCGGCGGAAGAGCGGGGTCCCGAGCTGCGCTTCCAGACGGCGGATCTGTTGGCTCAGGGCGGGTTGGGCCACCTGCAGGCGCTCCGCCGCGCGCCCGAAGTGCAGCTCGTCGGCCACCGCCAGGAACCCTCGCAGGTGCCGGAGCTCGACGTCCGTATTCATAACGAAAACATCTCAATCATGTCTTCATTCATTATTGGACGACATAATGGCTCCGTGCTACCTTTCCTGGCAAGACGATCGCCCATCCCGCGCCCCCGCCGCCCGCCGGCAGGGACGCTCGTGCCGGACCTGTCACGCCTGGGAGATGCCATGGCCACGCAAACGACGCCCACGCTGCCCGAGACCGAGGACGCGTTCCCGATCAACGGCACCGACTACGTCGAGTTCTACGTCGGCAACGCCAAGCAGGCGAGCCTGTACTACCGCTCCGCGTTCGGCTTCCAGCTCGTCGCGTACCGGGGGCCCGAGACGGGGGTCCGCGACCGGGCGAGCTATCTCCTCGTGCAGAACGCGATCCGTCTCGTCCTCACCTCCCCGCTCGGCCCTGAGGGGGAGATCGCCGAGCACATCCACCGCCACGGCGACGGCGTGAAGGACCTCGCCCTCTGGGTCGACGACGCGCGCGAGGCGTTCCACGTCGCCGTCGAGCGCGGCGCCACGCCGGTCCACGAGCCGCGCGTCCTCACCGATGAGCACGGCGAGGCCGTCGTCGCCGCGATCCGCACCTACGGCGACACCATCCACTCCCTCGTCGAACGCCGGAACTACAGCGGGACCTTCCTCCCCGGGTTCGTCCCCGTCCAGTCGCGCCACTACAACCCGCCGCCGGTCGGGCTCCGCTACATCGACCACTGCGTCGGGAACGTCGAGCTCGGCGCAATGAACAAGTGGGTCGAGTTCTACGAGAAGGTGATGGGCTTCCGCAACCTCATCTCGTTCGACGACAAGGACATCTCCACCGAGTACTCCTCGCTCATGTCCAAGGTCGTCGCCAACGGGAACGAGCGCATCAAGTTCCCGATCAACGAGCCCGCGGCCGGCCGCAAGAAGTCGCAGATCGACGAGTACCTCGAGTTCTACCGCGGCCCCGGCGTGCAGCACCTCGCGCTCGCCACCGATGACATCATCGGCACCGTCAGCGCGCTCCGCGACCGCGGCGTCGAGTTCCTCACCGTCCCCGATACGTACTACGAGAGCGTCCTCGACCGCGTCGGCAAGATCGACGAGGACATCCAGCCCCTCCGCGAGCTCGGGGTCCTTGTGGACCGCGATCCGGAAGGCTACTTGTTGCAGATCTTCTCGAAGCCCGTGCAGGACCGCCCCACGCTCTTCTACGAGATCATCCAGCGCAAGGGCGCGCGGAGCTTCGGCAAGGGGAACTTCAAGGCGCTCTTCGAGGCGATCGAGCGCGAGCAGGCTCGGCGCGGCAATCTCTAAACGGCGGGTCGACCATGCCCATCTATCACACGCTCGGCCGCATCCCGCGGAAGCGCCACATGGCCTTCCGCAAGCCGGATGGCGGGCTGTACTCCGAGCAGCTCATGGGGCACGAAGGGTTCACCGGGACCTCGTCGCTCCTCTATCACGTGTACCCACCCACCGCGGTGCGCTCGGTGCAGTGCATCCGTCCCATGGTCATCGAAGCCGATGAGGACCAGACGCTCCGCCACCGCCACTTCCGCACCTCGCAGGTGAAGCGCGGCGGGAGCCCGACGCTCGACCGCATCCCGCTCCTCTTCAATCAGGACATCGCGATGCTCTACGTCGAGCCGGATCGCGAGGACGAGCACGCGTACCGCAACGCCCAGGCGGACGAAGTGGTGTACGTGAGCAAGGGGGGCGGGGTGCTGGAGTCGCCGTTCGGCGACCTCCCGTTCCGGGAGGGGGACTACCTCGTGATCCACCGCGGGATCCTCCACCGCTACCGCTTCGACCCCAAGGCCGATCCGGCGAAGCTCCTCATCTTCGAGAGCCGCGGGCACGTCCGCTGGCCCAAGCGCTACCGGAACGAGTTCGGCCAGCTCATCGAGGGGGCCCCGTTCTCGGAGCGCGACATCCGCCGCCCCACGGAGCTCCGCACGCACGAGGAGCGCGGCGACTTCCCGATTCTCGTCAAGCAGTACGACCGGATCACGGAGGTCATCCTCGACCACCATCCGTTCGACGTGGTCGGGTGGGACGGCTACTTCTACCCGTGGGCGTTCAACATCCACGACTTCGAGCCGATCGTCGGGCGCTATCACCAGCCGCCGCCGGTGCACCAGACGTTCCAGGGGGACGGCTTCGTGATCTGCTCGTTCTGCCCGCGTCCGTACGACTTCGGCGAGGACGCGGTGCCGGCGCCGTATCACCACAGCAACGTGGACTCGGACGAGGTGCTGTACTACGCGTCGAGCGAGTTCATGAGCCGCAAGGGGATCGAGTTCGGGAGCATCACGCACCACCCGGACGGGATCCCGCACGGGCCGCACCCGGGGCGCACAGAGGCGTCGATTGGCGCGAAGGCGACGAACGAGCTGGCCGTGATGATGGACAGCTTCCGTCCGTTGCGTGTGGCGAAGGCGGCGCTCCCGTACGAAGATCCGGCGTACCACCGGAGCTGGATCGACGACAAGGGGCCGGCGTTCTCACCGCCGACCACGTGAGCGCTCGCGGTATGGCACGACGGAGTGCACGGGGCACGTGATGGCGCACTCCAGCGAGGTCCGCGAGACGATGGCCGCCGGGGCCGAGCCTCCGCTCTGGGTCCCGGCGCCGGGCCGTGCGGCGCAGGCGCGCCTCACGGCCTTCGCGCGCCTGGCCGCGGAGCGCGGCGCGCCGGGCGTGGTGCGCGCCGACGGGCTCCCCGACTACGCCGCGCTCCACCGCTGGTCGATCGCGCATCGCGAGCAATTCTGGCCGCTCGTCGCGGAGTTCTGCGACGTGCTCGGCGATGGGTGGCCGGAGCCCGGGGCCCCGGCCGAGCGCGTGGGCGTCGGGCTCGATCGCATGGCCCCACCGGCACCAGGCGTCGGGCCGCGATGGTTCCCCGGCGTCCGGCTCAGCTACGCCGCGAACGCGCTCCGTTGGCGCGACGTGCACCCGGCGCTCGTCGGGTGGAGCGAGCGCGGGCGGCGTGACGCGGTCACGTACGCCGAGCTCGCCGACCGTGTCGCGCGCGTCGCGGCGGCGCTGCGTGCGGCCGGAGTCACCGCCGGCGACCGCGTGGCCGCGGTGATGCCGAACATCTCGGAGACGGTGATCGCGATGCTGGCCACGAGCGCCATCGGCGCGGTGTGGTCGTCGTGCTCGCCGGACTTCGGCGTGGGGGCGGTGGTCGACCGCGTGGCGCGGGTGAAGCCCAAGGTGCTCGTCGTCGCCGACGGCTACCGCTACGCGGGGAAGGTGCACGACCGCGCCGATCGCGTGCGCGAGATCGTCGAGCGCATCCCGAGCATCGAGCGCACCGTGGTCGTGCCGTACGTCGCCGAGTGCGGCGCGGCGCTCGCGCCGGGGTTCGACCGCGTGCGCGGCGCCGTGTCGTGGGACGCGTTCGCCGCCGCGCCCGCGGCGCTCGAGTGCGCGATGCTCCCCTTCGATCACCCCCTGTTCGTCATGTTCTCCTCCGGCACCACCGGGCTCCCCAAGGGGATCGTCCACGGGGCCGGGGGGACGCTGCTCCAGCACGTGAAGGAGCTCGTGCTGCACACCGATCTCCGGCGCGAGGACCGGATCTTCTACTTCACCACCTGCGGGTGGATGATGTGGAACTGGCTCATCTCCAGCCTCGCCGTGGGGGCGACGGTCGTGCTGTACGACGGCGCGCCGCTCGCGCCGTCGGCGGAGATCCTGTGGGACATGGCGGCGGCGGAGCGGGTGACGGTGTTCGGGACGAGCGCGAAGTACCTCGCGCTCGCCGAGAAGGCGGGGCTCGCCCCCGCGCGCACGCACGACCTGTCCGCGCTCCGCGCCATCCTCTCCACCGGGAGCCCGCTCGCGCCGCACAGCTTCGACTACGTGTACCGCGACGTGAAGCGCGACGTGCACCTGGCGAGCATCAGCGGCGGCACCGACATCATCTCCTGCTTCGTGCTCGGGAACCCCACGGCGCCCGTGTGGCGCGGGGAGATCCAGGTCCCCGGGCTCGGGATGGCCGTGGAGGTGTGGGACGAGTCGGGCGCGCGGCTCCGCGGCGAGCCCGGGGAGCTCGTGTGCACGCGCCCCTTCCCGAGCATGCCCATCGCCTTCGCCGACGACCCCGAGGGCGCGGCGTACCGCGGCGCGTACTTCGAGCGCTTCCCCGGCGTGTGGCGCCACGGCGACTGGTGCGCCGAGACCGCGCATGGAGGGTACGTCATCTACGGGCGCAGCGACGCCGTGCTCAACCCCGGCGGCGTTCGCATCGGGACCGCGGAGATCTACCGCCAGGTGGAGTCGTTCGACGAAGTCGTCGAGTGCGTGGCCGTGGGGCAGGAGACCGGCGACGCGTACGGCGACGTGCGCGTCGTGCTCTTCGTCCGCATGCGCGACGGGCACGTGCTCGACGATGCGCTGCGCGAGCGGATCCGCCGCACGATCCGCGAGAACGCGAGCCCGCACCACGTGCCGCGCGTGATCGTCCAGGTGCGCGACATCCCGCGCACCATCAACGGGAAGACGAGCGAGATCGCCGTGCGCGAGGTGATCCACGGGCGTCCGGTGAAGAACGCCGACGCGCTCGCCAACCCCGAGAGCCTGGAGCTGTACCGCAACCTCCCCGAGCTCGCGAGCTGACCGTGCCGCACCCCGTCCCATCGCTCCGCATCCTGCTGGATGCGATCGTCGACTACGCCGGCCTCTTCCCGCCGGCGGCGCTCGACATGCCCTCCGCGGTCCGCGAGTACGCGCGCGTGCGCGCGAGCGAGGACCGGTGGGCGCTCGGCCGCTTCGTGGTCCCCGCCGCGCGGTTGGGGGAGATGGAGCAGGCCGTCACCGCGCTCGGCGCGGGCGCGGCGCGCGGGTGGTCGCTGAGCGTGCTCGTCCCGCTCGGGAAGTGGGAGGAGATCGCCGCGCTCCCCGCATTCAACGAGCGCCACGCGGCGGCGCACGACCTCGCGGTCGACACCGTGGAGACGCGCGCCGCGTCGCCGACGGACGTCGATGCCGCGGCCGACGTGACGCCGCGCGGGTTCACCACGTACGTCGAAGTCGCGCTCGACGACACCATGCCCGCGCTGCTCGAGCGGATCGCCATGCGCGGCCTCCGCGCGAAGGTGCGCACCGGCGGCGTCACCCCCGAGCAGTTCCCCGCGCCCGCCGCGGTGGCCCGCTTCCTCGTGGCCTGCGCGGCGCTGCAGCTCCCCTTCAAGGCCACCGCGGGGTTGCATCACCCCCTGCGCGGCGAGTATCCGTTGACGTACGAGACCGGGAGCGCGTGCGGCACGATGTTCGGGTTCCTGAACGTCTTCCTCGCGGCCGCGGCCGCGCGGCAGGGCGCGGCGGAATCGGAGGTCGCCGCGCTCCTCGTCGAGGGGGCGCCCGGCGCGTTCTGCTTCGACGACGCCGGGGTGACCTGGCAGGGACGCCGCTTCTCGAGCGCGGAGCTCGCGGCGCTGCGCGCGCGCGGGGCGATCGCGTTCGGGTCGTGCTCCTTCCGCGAGCCCGTGACCGATCTGCGGGCGCTCGGACTGTTGTGATCGCCCCGCGGCCCCGTGCCGCGAGGCACGGCCGGCGGGACTCACGCTTTCACCAGACTTGATCGATGCCACTCGTTCCTGATTCGGTCGACGTGCCAGCGCGCGCGGGACGGCGCGCGCGGCGCGTGTCGACGCTCGCCTCCGAGCTCCTCGGCTCGGCGATTCTCAAGATCGCGGGGGAGATCCGCGCCCTCACCGCCAGCGGACGCCAGGTGTGCAACCTGACCGTCGGCGACTTCAGCCCGCGCGAGTTCCCCGTCCCCGAGCTCCTCGTGCGCGCCACACAGGACGCGCTCGCCAACGGGGAGACGAACTACCCCCCGTCGTCCGGGATCCCCGCGCTCCGCGACGCCGTGCGGAGCTTCACCCGCGAGTGGCTCGGCCTCGACTTCCCCGCAGAGTCGGTGCTCGTCACCGGCGGGGCGCGGCCGGCGCTCTACGCGGCGTATCGCACGCTCGTCGACCCCGGGGATCGCGTGGTCTACCCGGTGCCGTCGTGGAACAACCCGTACTACGTGCAGCTCATCGGCGCGCAGGGCGTCCCGGTGGTGTGCGAGGCGGCGACGTCGTTCCTCCCCACGCGGACGATGCTGGAGCCCGTGATCCGCGGCGCGCGGCTGCTCGTGGTCAACTCCCCGCTCAACCCCGCGGGGTCGGTGCTCGACGCCGCGGCGCTCGGCGAGATCTGCGACCTCGTGCTCGAAGAGAACGCCAGGCGCGGGCCCGACGAGCGGCCGCTGTATTTGCTCTACGATCAGATCTACTGGATGCTCACCTTCGGCGACCGCGCGCACGTCACCCCCGCCGGGCTCCGCCCGGAGATCGCGCCGTACGTGGTGTTGGTCGATGGGATCTCCAAGGCGTTCGCGGCCACGGGGCTGCGCGTGGGGTGGGCGCTCGGGCCGGCTGACGTCATCGGGCCCATGTCCGACCTCGTCGGCCACGTCGGCGCGTGGGCGCCGCGCCCGGAGCAGGTGGCCACGGCGAAGCTCCTCGCCTCGCGCCAGGCGATCACCGACTACCACCGCACGATGAAGCACGAGGTGCAGCGCCGCCTCGGCGCGCTGTATGACGGGATCATGGCGATGAAGCAGCGCGGGCTCGCCGTGGACGCCGTACCCCCGGCCGGCGCGATCTACCTGAGCGCGCGCTTCAACGTGCGCGGCATGCGCACCCCCGACGGCGAGGTCCTGCGCGACAACGAGGCGATCCGCCGCTACCTGCTCACTGCCGCCGACTTCGCCGCCGTGCCGTTCCAGGCGTTCGGGGTCGAGGCGGACACCGGGTGGTTCCGGCTCTCGGTGGGCGCCGTCTCCCTCGCCGACATCACCGCGGTGCTGCCGAAAGTTTCGGCCGCGCTCGAGAAGCTCACGGGCACACCGGAGGCGCGCGGGTGAACGAGACGCACGATCCCGCGCTGCGCTCGTGGGTGGAGTCGGCGAACGTCGCCGGCGCCGACTTCCCGATCCAGAACCTCCCGGTCGGCGTCTTCCGCCGGCGCGGGACGAGCGAGGCGGGGCGCGTGGGCGTCGCGATCGGCGACGCGATCCTCGACGTCGCGGCGTGCCTCGACGCGGGGCTCTTCACCGGCGAGGCGCGCGAGGTGGCGGCGGCGTGCCGCGTGCCGGCGCTCAACGCGCTCATGGCGCTCGACGCGAGCGCGATGCGCGCGCTCCGCGACGCCGTGAGCCGCCTGCTCCGCGTGGGCGGCGACGCGCGCGCGGAGCGGGCGCGCGCGTCGCTCCTCGTGCCGATGGCGGAGGCCGAGTTGCAGCTCCCGGCCCAGGTCGGCGACTACACCGACTTCTACGCCTCGGTGCACCACGCGACGAACGTCGGGCGCATGTTTCGCCCCGACAACCCTCTCCTCCCCAACTACAAGTGGGTCCCGATCGGCTACCACGGCCGCGCCTCCTCGCTCGTGGTGAGCGGGACCCCCGTCGTGCGCCCGCGCGGACAGATCAAGCCCCCATCGGCCGACGTGCCGCGCGTCGACCGCACCCAGTCGCTCGACTACGAGCTCGAGGTCGGCGCGTTCGTCCGGCGAGGGAACCCGCTCGGCACCCCCGTGCCGCTCGCGCGCGCGGAGGAGCACCTGTTCGGCATCTGCCTCGTCAACGACTGGTCCGCACGCGACATCCAGGCGTGGGAGTATCAGCCGCTTGGCCCCTTCCTCGGGAAGAGCTTCGCCACGACCGTGTCCCCGTGGGTCGTGACGATGGAGGCGCTGGAGCCCTTCCGGGGGCCCGGCCCCGTGCGCCCCGCCGGCGATCCACCCCTCCTCGACTATCTGCGCGATGATGGCGACCGCGCGCGCGGCGGGATCGCGCTCACGCTCGAGGTGCATCTCCGCACCGCGCGCATGCGGGAGCAGGGCGCGCCGCCGGCGTGCGTGAGCCGCGTGAGCTTCACCACGATGTACTGGACCTTCGCGCAGATGCTCGCGCACCACACGAGCAACGGGTGCAACCTCCGTCCGGGCGACCTGATCGCGAGCGGCACCGTCTCCGGGGAGGCGCCGGATTCGCGCGGGTGCTTGCTGGAGCGGACGTGGCGCGGGCAGGAGCCGCTCGAGCTGCCGGGCGGGGAGGTGCGCCGCTTCCTCGAGGACGGCGACGAGGTCATCCTGCGCGGCTACTGCGAGCGCGAAGGGGCGGTGCGCATCGGCCTCGGCGCGTGCAGCGGGATCGTGCTCGCGGCACCGTGACCGGCGACTGGTGGGGGAGCGGAGGCGCGGACGCCACGCGCCGGCCGGCGCTCGTGTTGCTCGTCGCGCTCGGCCTCGGGCTTCTCTGGGCGCTCCTCCCCTTCGCCGTCGGCTTGCTCGGCGGCGTCGTGCTGTACGTCCTCTGCGCGCCGCTGCAGAAACGGCTCGCCGCGCGGATGCCGCCACGCCTCGCGGCCCTCCTGGTCGTCATCGGCGTGTTCGTGCTCGTCCTCACCCCCGGCGTGTGGGTGATCACCGTCGCGATCGGGCAGACGCCGTCCGTGGTCCGCAACGTCCTCGGGAGCGGGGCGCTCGGCCGGCTCTCCGCGCTCCACGTGGGCGGCGTGGCCGTCGGCGCGCACCTCGCCCAGGCGGCCGACGCGCTCCTCTCGTGGGCCTCGCTCCAGACGCTCCAGGTCTTCGCCCACCTCACGCGCGCGGCGCTCAACCTCGTCATCGCGCTCTTCGAGCTGTACTACCTCCTCCTCCCCAGCACCCACACGTGGGACCGCCTCGCCCCGCTCATCCCCTTCGGCGACGCGAACACGCAGCTCCTGCGCGATCGCTTCTTCAGCGTCACGCAGGCAATGGTGATCGGGATCCTCGTCACCGCGCTGCTGCAAGGATCGATCGTCGGGATCGCGTTCTGGGGCGTGGGGCTCCCCAATGCGCTGTTCTGGGGGGTGGTCACGGGCTTCGCGTCGATCCTCCCCGTGCTCGGGAGCGCGCTGGTGTGGGTGCCGGGGACGCTCTTCCTCCTGCTCCAGGGGCGCTACGGCCCGGCGATCGCGCTCGCGCTCATCGGGGCGGTCGTGGCGTCGAACATCGACAACGTGGTCCGGCCGATCGTGTACCGGCGCGTGTCGAACCTCCACCCCATGACCACGCTCGTCGGCGCGTTCGCCGGGGTGGAGGCGTTCGGGTTGATCGGCGTGCTCCTCGGCCCGCTCGCGATCTCGTACTTCTTCGAGCTCCTGCAGATCTACCAGCGGGAGCACGGCGAGGGAGTGGCGCACCAGCGCCCGGGGTGAATCGCGCCGCGGGCGCGGCGTTCGATGCGCGCGTGCTCGGGGCGGTATCGTCACCCCGCTATCGCGGGCGTAGCTGCTCCTCGATGGCGGTGACGAGGCGCGCGCGCAGCGGCTCGGCGCACGTCGAGTCGGGGCACGCCGAGATGGCGTCCTCGATCGCCTCGATCGCGGCGCGGGTCGTGGGGTCGGCAGTGAGATCCCCGAGCCAGCGAGAGAGCTCGTGCCCCGCGGCGTGGTGGCGGAGCGTGGCCCAGCTCGCCCGGCGCAGCTCGTCGCGGAGCTCCGGGATGTTCCCCGCCGTGCGTCCCGTCAGCCCGCCGGGATCGCGAAAGTAGAAGCGCCGGTGCACCGGGAGCTGTCCGGCAGTGTACTTGTGCCAGTGCCGGACGTGCGCCGTCGCGCGCGCGGCCGACGTGAATGGGCGCGGCGCGCCGCTCCCGCGCCGCTCGATCGTCGCCGACCCGTCGGTGCCCAACGTGAGGATGATCTGGGCCTCCTCCGCGGTCCCGGGGCAGAGGAGGTCGGGGCGGTACGTCACGAGACAGAACCCCCGCTCCCCCGTGCCGCCGCACCACCACCCGCGGAGCTCCCGCGTCATCGGGACGTGCGCCTCGTCCACGATGATCCAGTGCGGGAGCCCGCGCTCCTCGCGCGTGCGGCGGAGTTCCTCGAGCACGGCGGCCGCGTAGCTCCGCTTCGCGTGGTCGTCGTGCAGCGAGAGGTCGATCACCACCGACGTGAACCCCTGCCGCAGCAACCGCCCGACGTGCTCCGGCGTGGGCAGCCGCTCGCGCCCGCCGGCGGCGATGACGCCGTGCAGCTCGCCGATCGCGAGGTGGTCCCCCTCGAGATCGAGGATGCACAGCGTGTACCCCATCGCCACGAGCTGCTCGGCGATC
>JADGGM010000617.1 GCA_019689955.1 Gemmatimonadaceae bacterium | reverse complement strand
CCCCGCCCCCCCCATCGCCCCGAACGAGAGCCGGAGCGGCGCCCTCGGAGAGGCCTCCTGCCGCGCAGGGGAGCGCCGGTACGCCGATTACACGGTCCAGCTCACCGGCGGGGCGGGCTACCTGATCGTCGTCGGCGAGCGCCGCGACACCGCGCGCGCGCACCCACGCCGCCACCGCTTCGACGCCGCGCTCCGCTCCCCGGCCCCGGCGCTCGATCTCCTCCTCGACGGGAGCACCTACGAAGTCGGGGCGCCGCCGCGGACCATCTCACAGCTCCTCTTCATCGCCCCGTCCTCCGGGCCGTACGTGGTCCGCGTCAGCGGCCACGAGGCGAACGACCGCGGAGCGTACACCATCGCCGTGCGACGGTGCGGCGGCGGGACGCTCCCCTTGCAGGTCACGCGCCGCGGCGCCCTCACGAGCGCGAGCTGCCTGGAGCAGGTCAGCTTCCAGGGCGACAGCGGGTACGCCGATCTCTGGAGCGTCCACCTCGACCCGCAGCAGGGCGTCGTCATCCGCGCCACCGCCTCGAGCGGGAGCCCGCTCTACCTTCGGGTCGTCGGGCCCGGCCTCGCGACGCGCGAAGGGGATAGCGACATCGGCCGCCTCCGCTTCACCGCGCGCGACGGCGGCACGTACACCATCGTCGTTGCCGCGCGGAGCCTGAGCCCCGGGCGGCGTCCGTACACGATCCGCGTCGACAAGAGGCGCTACTGATTCGCCCCCGCGCCAGCCGGCTCCGCGGCCGGTGGCGCGACCGTGAACGACTCCAGGAGCGGCGTGAACGTCTGCCACCCGGAATCGTCGATCCCCCCCACCACGCGAAGCTCTCCCCCGGGCGCCTCCGTCCACGCGGCCTGGACCTGCACCTGGTAGCGCTTCCCCGAGGGCGCCACGACCTCATCGGCCACGGGCGCCTGCAGGAGCTGCTGCAGCTCCTCGTGCGACTGGCGGCGGTACGGCTCCAGGTACGCCCGCAGCAGCGCCGCGGCTTCTGTCCGGTTCATGCGTCGTAACTTGCGGTGCGCGCGAACGCGGCGGTAGTCCGGGCGTTCACCACTCCGCGCGGAGGCGCGCCAGGAGCTGCTCCGGCGTCGCGCCGAGCTGCGCGGTCAGCTCCGCGTCCCACACCGTGCCCCGCATCGGTCCGCCCATCGTGCGCATGAGATCGCCCAGCGGGAGCGGGACGTGCGCCCACCCGCTCCGCTGCGAGAGCGCCTGCGCGGCGCGGCGGCAGTTGGCGTGCGTGCGCCCCGCCGGCGAGGCCAGGAATTCGAGGAGCACGATCAGCGCGTGCCGGAGCGCGACGATGTTGAGCGGCTCCTGCACCCCCACGCGGAGCACGGTCGCGATGAGCGGTCCGAGCGCCGGGGCGACGGTGCCTGCCTGCGCCGCGAGCTCGGCCGCGCGGTCCGCGTCGTACGCGCTCTCCAGCCACTCGAGCCGCGTCGCCGGTTGGCGCCGCAACACGACCATGCACTCGGCGCACAGCCCGAGCACCGCCGTTCCCGAGCGGCCCGGCCGCTCGCGGAAGACCGTAGCCACTCGAATACCACACCGCGCGCACCGCATGCGATCTCCCGTGCCGGCGACCGCCACGGAAGATGCGCGCGGGACCGCGAGAATCAACTGGCGGCCGCGTGCCCGCGCGCGCGGACGTCGTGCGCGCCGTGGTCGCCCGTCGTGTGCTCGGCGTCCGAGGGGAGCATCGCGTGCCCGGTCGCCGGGTCGAAGCTGCTCCCCGCCGGGAGGATGTGCATCACCACGTCGCGCGCCCCGAGCGCGGGCGCGCCGGGCGGCGTGATCGCGCTGTGGCGCGCATCGTAGACGATCGCCACGCTCGCGCCGAGCACGCTCCAATGGCCGTCGGGGTGCACCAGCAACGCCGTCGATTCGTCGATCCCCACCCCGAGCCGCATCGGGTGCTCGAGCACCAGGCTCAGGAGCCGGTTGTGCCGCTTCCGGCGCACGAAGTGCTGGTCCACGATCGCGTCCGGGAGGAGCCCGAAGCCGTCGGCCGTGACGATGTTGTCGCGGGCGATCGTGAGGAACGCGTCCGTGCTGTCGGCCGGAGGGCGCGCGCCGCCGCGGTGGCGCTCGTCCCCCGTGATCATCGGCGTCGACATCACCGCCGCACCGGCCGACGTCCCTCCCACCACCGCGCCGGCCTCGTAGCGCGCGTGGATGGCGCGCTCCACCGCCGTGCCCTGCAGCGCGCGCGTGAGGAGCACCTGGTCCCCCCCGCCGAACCAGATCCCGGTCGCGCTGTCGAGGAGGTGCGCCACCGAGTCGCGGTGCGCCTCCTCCCGCGTGAGGTAGAGGTTCCGCGCGTCGGCGCCGAGGGCGCGCAGCTCCTCGGCCTTCTCCTCCCCACTCTCCTTCCCCTGTCGCTTATAGCCATCTGACGCGGCCGGCGAT
>JADGGM010000616.1 GCA_019689955.1 Gemmatimonadaceae bacterium | reverse complement strand
CCGGGGCCGCCGCCCAGCACGCGATGAAGCACCACACGACCAGGGCGACGATGGCGATCATGATCGCCACGGCGCTGCACGCGATCGCGACGGGGAACATGCTCCCGGCGTTCATCACCGAGCCCGATGGCTCGCTCCGGGAGCTGCCGACGATCTGCGTCGATTCTTCGGAGTTCGTGGTGAGCAAGCTGAAGGACCGCGGGACGCACCAGGCCTTCGGCGTGGTCACCAACGCGCAGGACTTCATGCACATTCTCCGGCTGTACGTCGAGCGCGAGCTCGACGCGCGCGCCGCCGCGCCGCGCCCGGCCGTGGTCGCGGCCCAATGACGAGCGACGGGCGCGAGCGCTTCCTCAAGGCGATCGCCGAGCGGATCGACCCCGAGCGGATCGCCGAAGTCCACCTCTTCCCCCCCATCCGCCAGGGCGGCCGCGAGACGGGTGTGGCCGTGGTGACGGTCCTGCCCGCGGAGGAGCGCGGCGCGGAGGCGACGGCGGACGCCGCCGCGGCGGACGGTGTTGCGGAGGAGGTTGCCATGGAGGACGCGGCAACGGATCACGCCGAGGACATCGATGACGCGTCCGCCGGCGACGCCTCGGCCGCAGGCGACGCTCCCCAGGCGGAGCACGCTGTGGAGGCCGGTTCGGTGGAGGGCCCCGCCGGGGGCGCTGCGGACGCGTCGATCGCTTCCGCCGGAGATGATGGGGATCGCACGGGCGAGACCGAGTCCGTGCCGAGCATCGACGCCGCGGACCTCATGGACATCGTGTCGAGCGACGTCGCCGAGGCGGCGCCGCCGGTGCGGCCGCCGGTGCGGCTCACGGTGTATCGTGCGTCGTACCGGCTCACGCTCAAGGGCCCCGACCGTGGGAAGTGGGAGGTGACGATCACCGAGGAGGCCGACGCGCCGCCCCCGGCCGTGGACGCGGTCGTGCGTGGCGTGCACCTCCGCGCCGGAGGGGACGACGAGCCCGAGCGCCTCACGGGCGAGGCGTTCCGGGCGGCGCTCGTGACGGAGCCGTGGGCGACTCGGTGATCGAGGCGTTCCGCGCCTACCTCCGCGAGCACAACCTCCCCGTCACCCCGCAGCGGCTGGCGATCGCCGAGGTCGTCCTCTCCCCGGACCGCCATCGCAGCGCCGACGAGATCGCGCAGGAGCTCAGGGCGCGCGGCGTCGCAGTGGGAACGGCCACGGTCTACCGCACGCTCGAGGTGCTCGTGCGGAGCGGGCTCGTGGTGGAGCGCGACTTCGGCGAAGGGTTCAAGCGCTACGAGAGTGCGCGCGACATGCCGCAGCACGAGCACCTGCTGTGCACCGTGTGCGGGCGCGTGGTGGAGTTCCAGGACGAGCGTCTCGACCGGATGAGCACGCTCCTCGCCGAGATGCACGGCTTCGCGCGTCAGAGCCACCGGCTCGTGATCTACGGCGTCTGCCCGGAGTGCCAGCGCGGGAGCGGCGCGCGCTGATCGGTCGTGACGCGCGCGGCGCGCGTCAGGGCGCGGTGTAGCGGGTCATGAGGACGCGGTGGATGTCGCGTGCGTCCTCCACGGTCGCGTCGCGGAGATCGAGGTCGGGGGGGGTGATGAGGAAGGGGTACATCTGGTCGCCCCCCGCGGCGCCGTGGGCGCCGACCTGGTCGTCGAACGAGATGATGTCGTAGCCGTCGTACGCGCCGAAGAGGACGAGGTCCCCGGCGTTCGGCTGCTGGACCAGGGCGCGCACGGCGCGCGCGATGTAGGGCGCGGTCCCGTACGGGGCGAGGGGGTTGTCTCCGTCGAGCACGCGGAGCGTGTCGCCGTCGATCACGGCGCGCCCGGCGCGGCTCTCCAGGTGCACGCACGGTCCGCTGCGCGTGGCGATGAGGCCGATGCCGGGGTGGGCGAGGAGGGCGTCGTGGAGGGCGCGGCGCCGGGGGTCGCCGAGGATGTCGTCCCGGTCGAGCTGGTGCGGCACGTCGGCGATGTAGACGAGCGCGAGGCACGAGCTGTAGGTGACGACGACGTCGTGCCGCGGGTCGACGTAGTACTTCTCGGGGAGGATGATCTCGCGCAGCCCGTACCGGCTCCGCACCCAGTCGCGGGCGCGGCGCAGGAGGCGGCGCCAGCGCCGGTGCCGGCGCGAGGAGGCGTGGGCGACGGTCTCGACGATCCGTGGTCCGATGTCGGCGTACTCGCTGTCCTCGCTGGCGCTGGCGAGGACGTCGCTCGCCTGGGCGCCGGCGGGGGCGTCGCGGAGGATGCGCCGCACGGTGGCGCCGAGTGATTCGCCGAAGCGTACGCGGTAGCTCTCGGCGGGGGTCATGCCGTGGTCCGACAGGATGGCGAGGTCGTAGCGCCGCGCGCTCGAGGCGCGGATCATGCGCCAGATCTCGGCGATGCGCGCGTCGGTGCGGCGCAGGTCGCTCAGCGCCTGGCGGCTCGACGG
>JADGGM010000615.1 GCA_019689955.1 Gemmatimonadaceae bacterium | reverse complement strand
GATCCCCACCGCCACCCACATGTGCGTCGCCGACGGCGCGAACATCGTCGGCACGATGAGGAGCGCGGCGATGAGCAGCGTCACCTTGCGCGCGCGGTTCACGGACCAGCCGCGGCCGATCAGCGCCCCCGAGAGCCACCCACCCGCCACCGAGCCCACGTCCGCCAGCAGGTACACGGCGATGAGCGGGAGCGCGAGGTGCGAGAGCTTGATCCCGTAGCGCGCGTCCAGGAATTTCGGGAGCCAGTACAGGTAGAACCACCAGATCGGATCGGTCATGAACTTTCCGATCGCGAACGCCCACGTTTGCCGGTGGCGCAGGAGCTGCCCCCATCGCACCGCGAACGCCGGCTCCGCCGGATCGCTCCGGATGTGCGCCAGCTCCGCGGGGGTGAGCCGCGGGTGCTCCTGCGGCGGGCGGTAGATCACGAGCCACGCCACGAGCCAGAGCACGCCGAGCGCACCCGTAGCGAGGAACGCCGCCTGCCACCCGAAGGTGAGCGTGATCCACGGCACCATGCGCGGCGCCCCCACCGCCCCGCCGGCCCCCCCCGGGTTGAAGAGCCCCGGCGCGCGCGCGCGCGCGCGCGCGGGGAACCACTCCGCCACCGTCTTGATCGCGCCCGGGAAGTTCCCCGACTCCCCGAGCCCGAGCGCGAGGCGCGCGACACTGAAGCCGGCCACCGTGCGCACCACCGCGTGCCCCATCGCCGCGACGCTCCACACCACGATCGAGATCGCGAACCCCACCCGCGTCCCGATCCGGTCCATCACCCGCCCGGCACCGAGGTAGCCGAGCGCGTACGCGAGCGTGAACCAGGAGATGATCGCGCCGTACTGTGCCTCGCTCCACCCGATCTCGCGCTGCAGCGTCGGCGCGAGGATGCCGAGCACTTGGCGGTCGACGTAGTTGATCGTCGTCGCGAGAAAGAGGAGGGCGCAGATCGCCCACCGGTACCGGCCGACGCGCTCACCGTTGGACACGGCCGCTCCCCTCCCCGGCCATGAGCGCTTCCACTTCCTTCACGCTCACCCGGTTGAAGTCCCCCGGGATGCTATGCTTGAGGCACGACGCGGCCGTCGCGAACTCGAGCGCCCGGGCATCGCTGCGATACGTGAGGAGCCCGTAGATGAGCCCCGCCGCGAACGAGTCCCCCGCCCCCACGCGGTCCACGATGTCGGTGATCTCGTACTTGCGGCTCACCAGCAGCTCGCGCCGGTTGTGGAGCACCGCCGACCACCCGTTGTGGTCCGCGCTCCGGCTCTCGCGCAGCGTGATCACTTGCTTCTCGAGGTTCGGGAACTCGTCGAGCACGCGCTGGGCGATCGCCCGGTACTTCTCGGTGTCGAGCGCGCCGGCGTGCACGTCGACGTCGATGTCGATCCCCAGCGCCTGCTGGCAGTCCTCCTCGTTGGCGATCCCCACGTGCGCCTGTTCCACGATCGCGCGCATCACCTCCGGCGCCTTCTTGCCGTAGCGCCAGAGGTTCTTGCGGAAGTTGTAGTCGCACGACACCGTGGCCCCGGCGCGCCGCGCGGCGCACACGGCCTCCAGCGTGAGCTCGGCCGCGGACGCGCTGATCGCCGGCGTCACCCCGCTCACGTGGAACCACGCCGCACCCTCGAAGATCGCGCTCCAATCGAAGTCCCCGCGCGCGGCGGTGGCGATGCTCGACCCGGCGCGGTCGTACGTCACGCGCGAGGCGCGTTGGTTGGCCCCGGTCTCGAGGAAGTAGATCCCGAGCCGCTCCCCCTGCCGCCGCACCGCGCTCGTGTCGACCCCGAACCGCCGCAGCTCGGCGATGCACGCGTCCCCCACCGCGTTGGCCGGGACCGCGCTCACGAAACGCGCCTCGAGACCGAACTGTGCCAGCGACACCGCGACGTTCGCCTCCGCGCCGCCGAAGGTGGCCTCGAGCACGGGGGACTGGAAGAGCCGCTCCGCCCCGGGGGACTTGAGCCGGAGCATCACCTCGCCGAAAGTCACGACGCGCGTCATGCGGCACCTCCGCTCACGATCTCCCGCACGGCCTGCACCGCGCGCTCGGTCTCGGCCCGGATGCGATCGAACTGCTTCCGCGCGATCCACTCCTGCGGCGCCATCCACGAGCCGCCGCACGCGATCACCGAGCGGAGCCGGAGATAGCTCGCGAGGCTCGCCAGCGAGATCCCGCCGGTCGGGATGAACTCCACCATCGCGTACGGCGCCGCGATCGCTTTGAGGTACGCCGCCCCGCCGATCGGCTCGGCGGGGAAGAACTTGAGCGCCGTGAGCCCCTTCGCGAGCGCCGCTTCGATCTCGGTCGGCGTGCAGACGCCGGGGTAGACGGGGATGTCGTGCGCCTGGCAGTAGTCGACGACCGCGGGGTTGAACCCCGGCGCCACGATGAACCTCGCCCCCGCCCCTCGCGCCTCCGCCGCCTGCTGC
>JADGGM010000614.1 GCA_019689955.1 Gemmatimonadaceae bacterium | reverse complement strand
CACCGCCCCCGCGAGCTCCCCGTACACCGCCACGCCGATCACCGCGTCGCCTCGCGTTGCGACGATCCCCTCCGCCTCGGCGCCCGGCGCGTCCAGCGCGAGGCGGAGCACCTCGATTGCCCGCGCTTCGTACGGCGAGGCGGCGAGCGCCTCGTGCACGAGCGCCAGCGCGGCCTCGCCGTCGTCGCGCGTGAGGCGGCGGATCAGATGTGAATCGGGCGCCCGAGCACGCCGAGCGCCGCCTCTTTCGTGACCTCGCTGAGCGTGGGGTGCGCGTGCACGGTGATCCCGATGTCCTCGCTCGAGCCGTCGAACTCGAAGGCGAGCACCACTTCGCTCACCAGCTCGGACACGGTGGGGCCGATGAGGTGCGCGCCGAGGAGCGTGTCGGTCTGCGCGTCGGCGATGATCTTCACGAACCCCGTCGTCTCCCCGGCCGTGCGCGCGCGGCCGTTGGCCGAGAAGGGGAAACGCCCCACGCGGTACTCGCGCCCGCTCTCCTTGACCTGCTGCTCCGTGAGCCCCACGGCGGCGATCTCGGGCCAGGTGTACACGACCGCCGGGATGGAGCGGTAGTGCATCTTCGCCGGCTTCCCGGCGATCACCTCGGCGGCGACGACCCCTTCCTCCTCGGCCTTGTGCGCGAGGAGCTGCCCGCCCACGGCGTCGCCGATCGCGTAGACGTTGGGGAGGTTGGTGCGCATCTGCGCATCCACCACGATCTCGCCGCGCGGGCCGAGGGCGAGGCCGAGGGCCTTGGCGTCGATCCCGGTGAGGGAGGGCCTCCGCCCCACCGAGACGAGCACGTAATCCGCCTCCAGCGTCTCGGTCGCATCGCCCTTGGCGATGCCGATGAAGACGCGGTCCCCGTCGCGGCGGGCGCCGGTGACCTTGGTGCTCGTGCGGATGTCGAGCCCCTGCTTGCGGAATACCTTCTCCGCTTCCTTCACGATCTCGGCGTCGTTCCCGGCGAGGATGGTGGGGAGGAGCTCGACGATCGTGACCTTCGCGCCTAGGCGGCGCCACACGGAGCCGAGCTCCAGCCCGATCACCCCGCCGCCGATGACCACGAGGTGCTTGGGCACCTCCGGGATCTTCAGCGCGCCGACGTTCGAGAGCACGCGTTGCTCATCGAAGGGGAGGAAGGGGAGCTGGACCGGGACCGAGCCGGTGGCGATGATCACGTTCTTCGCCTGGTAGGTGGTCACGGTCCCGTCGGCGGCGGTGACCTTGACGACGTTCCCGCGCTCGAGCGTGCCGGTGCCCTTGGCCCAGGTGATCTTGTGCTTGCGGAAGAGGAACTCGATCCCGCGCGTGTTCGTGGCGACCACGGCGTCCTTGCGGGCGAGCATCGCGGGGAGATCGAGGGCGACGTCGGCGACGCGGACGCCGTGTTCGGCCAGGTGGAGCTTGGCGAACTCGTAGTGTTCGGACGATTGGAGGAGCGCCTTGGAGGGGATGCACCCCACGTTCACGCAGGTGCCGCCGAGGGTGGCATCCTTCTCCACGCACACGGTGGAGAGCCCGAGCTGCGCAGCGCGGATCGCGGCCACGTAGCCGCCGGGGCCGCCGCCGATGACGACGACGTCGGGGGAGAGCGTATCGGTCATGGGTACGGAGAGAGTCTCGGGTGACACACTGCGGGGCCGGATGCCGCTGGCGTCCGGCCCCGAGCGCGGCGCGCGCCCGGCGCGCTAGTCGATGAGCATGGCCGCGGGATCTTCCATGAGCTCCTTCACGCGGACGAGGAAGAGCACCGCCTGCTGCCCGTCCACGATCCGGTGATCGTAGGAGAGGGCGATGTACATCATCGGGCGGATCTCGACCTTGCCGTCGACCGCGACGGGGCGGTCCTGGATCTTGTGCAGGCCGAGGATCCCGACCTGTGGGTAGTTCAGGATCGGGGTCGAGACGAGGGAGCCGAAGACGCCGCCGTTGGTGATGGTGAAGGTGCCGCCGGTCAGGTCTTCCATGGTGAGCTTCCCGTCGCGCGCGCGCTTGGCCACGGCGGCGAGCTCGCGGCTGAAGTCGATCATGCCGCGGCGGTCCGCGTCGCGGATCACGGGGACGACGAGCCCCTGGTCCGAGGCGACGGCGACGCCGAGGTTGACGTAGTGCTTGTAGATGATCGAGTCGCCGTCGATCTGCGCGTTCACGACCGGGTAGGCCCGGAGCGCCATGCAGGCCGCGCGGGCGAAGAAGGGCATGAAGGTGAGCTTGACGCCGTGCTCCTTCTCGACGCGGTCCTTCATGCGCTCGCGCACGGCGATCACGGCGGACATGTCGACCTCGTTGAAGGTCGTCAGGTGCGCGGTGGCGTGCTGCGACTCGAGCAGGTGCTCGGCGATGCGGCGGCGGCGCGTGGTCATCTTCTCCCGCGTCTCGCGCGCGCCGTCGGCGGGCACGGCGAAGGGGGCACGCGGAGCGGGAGC
>JADGGM010000613.1 GCA_019689955.1 Gemmatimonadaceae bacterium | reverse complement strand
CGTGATGGCGTTCCTCCCGACGCCCCGGCTGGCGGCGCTCGTCGCGCTCCTCGCGCCGGTGTGGGTCACGAGCACCACCCCGCGCGGCGCGGCGCTCGTGCTCGTCGTGCTCCTCGCGCTCGTCGCCGTCGTCGTGTGCGATGCGATCACCACGCCGGCGTCCTGGCAGGTCGTCCCCGAGCGCGCGTTCCCCGAGACGGTCGGGATCGGCGACACGGTGGAGGGGGCGTACGTGGTGCGCTCGCGCATGCGCCGCGCGCTGCGCGTCCGGCTCCACGACGCGCTCCCGCGCGGCATCGCCGCCGACGCGGCGCACGCGGGGACGCACGTGGTTCCGGCGGGCGGGACGCTCACGCTCTCCGTCGCGATCACCGGGCGCGAGCGCGGGCGCTGGCCGCTCGGGCCGGTGGTGCTGCGCGCGGAGGGGCGGCTCGGGCTGGTGCAGCGCGCGCTGCGCTACGAGCCGGCCGACACCGTGCTCGTCACCCCATCGCTCACCGGCGTGCGGCGCTTCCGCCTGCTGGCGCTGCACCACCGGTTGCGGGACCTCGGCGTGCGCGCCATCCGCCGGCGAGGGGAGGGGTCGAACTTCAGCAACCTCCGCGAGTACGTCACGGGCGACGATCCGCGCCACATCGACTGGAAGGCGACGGCGCGGCGGCAGAAGCTCATCACGCGCGAGTACACGGTCGAGCAGGGACAGACCGTGATGATCGCGATCGACTCGGGGCGCATGATGACGCAGCTCGCCGGGACGATCTCGCGCTTCGAGTACGCGCTCTCGTCCGCGACGCTGCTCGCCGACGTCGCGGTGCAGTCGCGCGACCAGGTGGGGCTGCTGCTCTTCGACGACGAGGTGCGGGCGTTCGTTCCCGCGTCGCGCGGGCGCGAGGCGCTCGAGCGGGTGCGCCGGGCGCTCATCCCCGCGGTGGCGACGATGGCGGAGCCGGACTACGCGGGCGCGTTCCGCGCCCTGGCCGAGCGGCACCGCAAGCGGTCGCTCATCGTGCTCTTCACCGACGTGATCGACGTGCGCGCCTCGCAGGCGCTCATCGCGCATTCGGTGCGGAGCGCGGTGCGGCACGTGTTGCTGGTGGTCGCGCTCCGCAACGACCGGCTGATGGAGGCCGCGATGCCCACGCGCGTGTCGTCGACGCGCCAGCTCTTCGAGAGCGCGGCCGCCGAGGAGCTGGTGCTGGCGCGCGAGGAAGCGTTGCTGCGGATGCGCCGGGCCGGGGTGTCGGTGCTGGACGTGTCGCCGCAGGCGATGACGGCGGCGGTGATCAACCGCTACCTGGAGATCAAGGCGCGGGCCTCGCTGTAGGCGAACTCCTCGGCCGGCTCGTCGCTCCCCGCCCCACCGCGCCCGCCGAGCGACACGTATGCCGCGAGCGCCACCGCGCAGGCGATCGCGATCCCGATCTTCACCGCGACGGGGATGTCCGTGCGCGGCGAGATGAGCCCCTCGATCGTGCCGGCGAAGAGGAGGAGGATCGTGGACGCCGTGATCAAGCGGATCGCGCGGCGCCCGTTGATCACGAGCGCCTCGCGCCGCGTGCGCGCCCCCGGGAGGAGGAGCGCCGCCGCGATGAGGAGCCCGCCCCCGCCCGCGATGCAGATCGCGCTCAGCTCAAACACACTGTGCGGGAGGACGAACTCGCCGAGCTGGTTGAACACCCCCTTCGTCGCGTAGAGCCCCATCACCGCGCCGATGCTCACCCCGTTGAACACGAGCGTGAGCACGGTCCCGATCCCGGCCGTGATCCCCGCCGCGAACACCGTGTACGTCACCTGCACGTTGTTGCTGATGATGCGGCTCGCCATGACCGGCCGCTCGAAGTCGCGGATGCGTACGTACGTGCGGTCGCCGCGCTTGGCGTGCGCGGCGCCCTCGGTGGCGCGGTCGATCATCGCGGCGGGGAGGAGCGTCTTGGCGAGCGACGGTGTGCGGACGACCGCGCGGTAGGTGATCGCCATCGGCGCGAAGAGCAGCCCGGCCGCGGCGAGGATGGGGACCGCGGAGCGCCGGAGCTCGCGCGGCACGCTGACGAGGAGGAACTGCATCGCGCCGCGGATCGACACGCCGCGCTGGCGGTAGAGGAGGTTGTGCCCCGCGCCGACGAGTCGGCTCACGTAGAACAGGGCGTCGACGTCGCGCCCGCGCGCGGCGGTCTGGAGGCGCGCGAGGTCGGTGGTCAGCTCGCGGTACTGGGCCACGAGCTCGCTCACCTCGCGCTCGGACATGGCGCGCAGCCCGCGCCGCTGCGCGTCGGCGAGGCGGGATGCGAAGGCGCTCCACCGCGCCGCGTTCCGCGCCACGAGCGCGTGCTGCTCGCGCGCTGCGCCGGTCGCGCCGCGCGCCGCGGCGCCGCGGGCGCGCGCGGGGGGGTCGGGCGCGGGGCGGGGGCGGCGGCGCGCCCGCGCGGGGGGGG
>JADGGM010000612.1 GCA_019689955.1 Gemmatimonadaceae bacterium | reverse complement strand
GGCGCGGGAGGCGTGACGCCGCGGCGCCGCGGTTCGCGGCAGCGGCGGGGCGCCCCCACGGAGCGGGGGCACGCACTCGGGGACGAGGTCGCGCAACACCTCGAGCATCGCCGCGCGCTCGTCGCAGGCCGCGGCGGCGAGGAGGAGCTTCACTCCCTGCTCCACCTCACGGCCGTCGACTTCGTCGGTCTGCACGATGCTGATCTTCTCGATCCCGCTCGGCACGGTGCGCTCGGCCGCGGTCATCAGCTCCTCGTGCAGCTTCTCCCCCGGCCGCAGCCCGGTGAAGACGATCTGCACGTCGCGGTACGGCTCGAGCCCCGAGAGCCGGATGAGGTGCTCGGCCAGCTCGAGGATCCGGATCGGCTCCCCCATGTCGAGCATCGCGATCCGGCCGGCCGCCTCGGGGAGCGTGGCGGCCTGTAGCACGAGCTGCGCGGCCTCGGGGAGCGTCATGAAGTAGCGGCGGACGTCGGGGTGCGTGACGGTGATCGGCCCCCCGGCGGCGAGCTGGCGCCGGAAGAGGGGGACCACGCTCCCCTCGCTCCCGAGCACGTTGCCGAAGCGCACCGCGCGGAACTCCGTGGCGCTCCCGCGCAGGGAGGGCCAGCCGAGCACGATCCGCTCGGCCACCCGCTTGGTCGCCCCCATGATGCTGGACGGCCGCACCGCCTTGTCGGTGGAGATCAACACAAACCGTTGCGCGCGCACCGCAACGGCGCACTCCGCCACGCGGAGCGTGCCGAGGACGTTGTTGCGCACCGCCTCGGCGGCGTTGGCCTCCATCATCGGGACGTGCTTGTAGGCCGCCGCGTGGTACACGTGGGCGGGGCGATAGCGCTCGAACACCCGTGCCACCGCCTCGCGGTCCGTGATGTCCGCGATCACCGGGATGGTCTCGACCGTCGGGAAGGCCCGCTGCAGCTCCAGGTGCACGAAATAGAGCGGGCTCTCGGCCTGGTCCACCAGGATCAGCTTCCCCGGGCCCACGCGCGCGATCTGGCGCGCCAGCTCCGACCCGACCGAGCCCGCGCCGCCCGTGATGAGCACCACGCGGCCGGCGAGGTCCTTGGCCACACGCTCGGAGTCGAAGCTCACCGGGTTGCGCACCAGGAGCTGCTCGATCTGCACGTCGCTCAGCTCGCGCCGCGCCGCGCCGCCGTCGAGCATGTCGCGCAGCGGCGTGAGCCGCTTGAAGGCGACCTTCGCGCGCAGGCACCGGTCGACGATCCGCCGGAGCTCGGCGGGGGTGGCGGTGGAGATGGCGATGATCACCAGCTCGATCTGATGCTGGGTGACGAGCGACTCGATGTCCTCGACCGTGCCGGCCACGGGGACGCCATGCAACGTCATGTGGCGCAGCGCCGGGTCGTCGTCTACGAGCGCGATGACGGAGAGCGCGCGGTCGCGGTCGCGGTCCAGCTCGCGGAGCAGCCGGTCCGCCGCCGCCCCCGCGCCGACGACCAGCGTCCGCTTGCCCGTGTCGCGGCGCCAGGAGAGGCGCCCCTCACGGGCGCAGCGCACGAGGAAGCGCACGCCGCCGGTGAGGAGGAGCGTGATCATCCACTCCATGATCAGCACCGTGCGCGGCACCGGCCCCACCCCCCCCACGGCCGCCAGCACCGCGAGGAAGATGAACGACCCGAACGTGATCGCCTTGGTGAGCTTGAGGAGATCGCGCGGGCCGAAGTGGCGCCAGAAGCCCCGGTCGAGCCCGAGGGCGCTGAAGAGGAGCACGCGGATCACCACGAGGACCGGCACGGTCTCGAGGAAGATGCGCGCCTGGCCGGCCGGCGGCTCCGTCCCCGCGAAGCGCAGCGCGAACGCCGCGGCGTAGGCCGCCGCGATCAGGACCACGTGCGTCGCGAGGATGAACAGCCGCCGCCGGCGGAGGACGAACGTGGAGAGCGCGGCGCGCGTGGTCATGGGCGTACCCCCGAATGGGCCAGCCGGTTGGTCCGCCCAGTCTCGCCGTCCTGCCGCACGAGCCGGCGGAGCGTCGCCAGCACCACGCACAGGTCGGTCCACGGCGTCGCCTGCGCCGCGTACTCGAGGTTCAGCCGGATCTTCGCCGGCATGATCTCCTCGACGTACGCGCGCTCGGGGTCGGCCGCGCGCGCGAGCTCCGCGCTCTCGTCGTAGTAGCGGATGGAGGCCGGATCGGTGATGCCGGGGACGAGGGCGAGCACGGCGCGCTGCTCGGGCGTGTACTGCGCCACGTAGCGCGGCACCTCGGGACGCGGACCCACGAGACTCATGTCCCCCCTCACCACGTTGAAGAGCTGCGGGAGCTCATCCAGCTTGAGCCGCCTGAGCCACCGGCCCACGCGAGTCACCCGCGCGTCGCCGCCGACGGTGAGCTGTCCTCCGACTCGCTCCGCGTCCACGATCATCGTGCGGAACTTCCACATGCGAAACGTCCGCCCCCCGCGCCCCACC
>JADGGM010000611.1 GCA_019689955.1 Gemmatimonadaceae bacterium | reverse complement strand
CGGTCCCGAGGCGCCCGGGGCCAAGACCACGGGCGCCTCGTTACATCTCATGCACGCGCCCGTCTCTGCTCCACCGCTCTCACCGCCGGCCCACGATTCCCTCCCTCCCCCCACGTGCCATGCGTCCGCTTCCTCCCGCGCACCGTGTCGGTCTCACCGCGCTCCTCCTGACGCTCGCCGCATGCGCGACCGCCACGCGAACGCGCCCCGCCGCACCGGTGAGCACGAGCGCCGTGTGCGCCGGTCAGGCCGCGTCGGACCAGTGGGTCGACTGCGTCCTCTCGCACCTGACGCTGCGCGAGAAAGCCGCGCAGATGGTCTGGCCGCAGCTCTACGGCGACTACGTCCCCGCGGATGCCGCCGCGTGGCGGCGACTCAGCGATGACGTGGCGCAGCAGAAGGTCGGTGGGCTCATCATGTCGATCGGCTCGCCGCTCGAGATCGCCGCGAAGCTCAACGCGCTGCAGCGGCAGAGCGACCTCCCCCTTCTCGTCGGCGCGGACCTGGAGACCGGGGCCGGGTTCCGCGCGCGCGGCGGTTACTTCCTCCCCAATGGGATCGATCTCGGCGGGGCGGTGATCTTCCCCCCGGAGATGGCGCTCGGCGCCACGGGGGACACCACCTTCGCGTACGAGGAAGGGCGGATCACCGCGCTCGAGGGGCGCGCGCTCGGGATCCAGATCGCGTTCGCGCCGGTCCTCGACGTGAACAACAACCCCGCCAACCCCGTGATCAACACGCGCTCGTACGGCGAGGACCCCGCCGCCGTCGCGCGCTTCGGCGTCGCGTTCATCCACGGCCTGCAGGCGAACGGGATGATCGCAACGGGGAAGCACTTCCCCGGGCACGGTGACACCGGCGTCAACTCCCACCTCGCGCTCCCCGTCGTCAACGCGTCACGCGCGCGCCTCGACAGCGTGGAGCTCGTCCCCTTCCGCGCCGCGATCGCGGCCGGCGTGGGTGCGATCATGACCTTCCACGGCGCCATGCCCGCGCTCGACTCGACCGGGGTCCCCGGCACACTGTCGCACGCCGTGCTCACCGACCTGCTGCGCAAGCAGCTCGGCTTCGATGGGCTCGTGATCACCGACGCGATGGACATGCGCGGCGTGGTCGACATGTTCGGCGCCACGGAGGCGATCAAGCGGGCCGTAGCCGCTGGGGCCGACGTGCTCCTCATGCCCGCCGACGTCCCGGGCGCGATCGACGCGGTCGTGGCCGGCGTGCGGGAAGGGCGGTACGACGAAGCGCGCCTCGACCGCTCGGTTCGCCGGCTGCTCGCGATGAAGCGCTCGCTCGGGCTCGTGCACAACCGCTTCGTCGACCTCGACAGCGCCCGCGCCGTGGTCGGCGACTCGGCGCACGCCGCGGTCGCCCAGCTCGCCGCCGAGCGCTCGATCACGCTCGTCAAGGACTCGCTCGGGCAGATCCCCCTCGGCCGCCTGACGCCGGGCGCGCGCGTCCTCTCGGTGACGTACGCGCGCCGTACCGACCTCGCCGCCGGCGTCGCCTTCGACGCCGAGCTGCGGCGCGCCTTCCCCGCCCTGCACTCCACGTTCGTCAACTCCGACGACCCCGCGCCGAACTTCTGGCCCGTGCTGCAGTCGGCCGATTCCGCGGACATGGTGATCGTGAGCTCGTATATCTCGCAGGGCTCGACCGTGACGAGCGTGGCGGCGCCGCGGGCGTTCGTGGACTTCGTCGAGGAGCTGCAGCGTCGCGGCCGGCACCCGATCGTCGTCGCGCTCGGGAACCCGTATCTGCTGCAGCAGATCCCGGACGTCTCCGCGTACCTCATTGCCTGGGGCGGCTTCCCCGTGTCGCAGCGTGCGGCAGCGCGCGCCCTGCTGGGCGCGGCGCCGATCACGGGCCAGCTTCCGATCAGCATCCCGCCTGTGGTGCAGATCGGCGTCGGCGCGAAACGCCCGGCGCTCCCGAGCTCGGCGCGTGCGGGGTCGCGGTGAGCTCATCGGCGGCGTGCGGGTAACCGCCTCGTGATCGGGTTGACGGGAGTCTCGGGGTTTGATATAGTCGCCCGTCGCGAAAATAGGCGAATTTCGTAATCATCGGCTACTAAAATGGGAAGGCCTTGACATTAGTCACAGTTTGTGACTAATTCGTCGCCGATGCCCGACCGCCCTTCGCCGCCCGCGGCACGAGCCACCGCGCGGCGCACCTCGCTCACGATCGACGTCGTTCTCCTGACGCCGCACGGACGCCGACTCACGATCCTCCTCACGCGCGCGAGCGACCCGAAGGCCAAGGAGCGGTGGGAGCTCCCCTGGGACTCGGTCCACGCCGAGGAAACGCTCGAGGAGACGGCCGCGCGCCTTGCGCGGACCGCGCTCGGTGTGCCACCCACCCTCATCGAGCAGGTCGCCGCGTTCGGCGACCGCCGGCGCCACCCGGCCGGGGCCGACGTGTCGGTCGCGTTCCTCGCGCTCGTC
>JADGGM010000610.1 GCA_019689955.1 Gemmatimonadaceae bacterium | reverse complement strand
CCGCGTAGCATTCGCCCGCGAGGTACCGTGCCAACAGGGCATCAGAGAGTGCCTGCATGCCCCCGAGACACGATATCGGTGGGGCACCCCTAACTCGGCGCCCCGCTCCCGAGGCTCAGCCGGCGCTCAGCCGGCGAGCCACGGCTTCAGCCGCTGGCGCAGAAAGGCGAGTGCGCGCCCCACGTGGATCTCGACCGTCTTCGGCGAGATGTGCAGCACGGCCGCCACTTCCGCATAGCTGAGCTGCTGGTCGCGGGTGAGGGTGAACACCTCGCGACAGCGCGCCGTCATCTCGCTGACCGCCCGCTCCACGGCGGCGGCAAGCTCCTGGGCGTTCAGCTCATCTTCCGCGGGCGCCGATTCACGGTCGGCCTGGTGCGCCTCTTGGCTGCGGAGGATGCGGCGATGGAGCGCGTGCTCCACGTGACGCGTGCGGAGATAGTTGATCGCTCGGTTGCGGACGGCCCCGTAGAGATACGCGTTGACGTTGCGGGGCACGTCGAGCGTGTCCCGCCGCTCCCAGAGGCGACAGAACAGGTCCTGCACGATCTCCTGCGCCACCGGCCGCGATTCGGTATACGAGTAGGCGAAGGAGCAGAGCGGATCGACGTACGCCCGGAACAGCGCCTCGAACGCCCGCTCGTCGCCGGCGCGGATCCGCTCGATCCACTCCAACTCGATGCGGTCGCGCGTGGCAGGGTCGGACGGCGGCGGATCCGGGTGACGAGTCAACGCGAGGGAGGGACTATCCATGAAACCCCTGAGCCGCCGGGCCCCGGAATGGGGTCCGCATATCCCCGAGACAGCACAGCCCGGGACGACCCCTAAGTGTGGTGGGTCGAGCGGCTCTCGTCGTGGAACGCGGGCGGGACGATTTCTGTTGGGGTCCGTACGTTGGGCGCGTCGGCGTTCGCCTCATGTTTCGCGCTCGATCGCTCGGATGGCTGCGGTGAGCCCCCGCGGCGCGCTCGATGTTCCGCCCTGGCCGCCCCCGGGCCGTGACGATGTCGAATCGGGCCTTCCCCGTTCGTCGCCTGTATGGTTGGGCACATCGCGCCGTTCACCTGTCAGCCAGAGGAGCCTCGAGATGGGGATTCAAAAGATTACTCCCTTCCTATGGTACGCCACGGAGGCCGAGGAAGCCGCACGTTTCTATGCCTCCATCTTCCCGGACTCGCGCGTCACGCGCGTGACGACGCTCCCCAGCGAGTCGCCGAGCGGGCCGCCGGGGTCGGTGAAGGTCGTGTCGTTCGAGTTGTTTGGGCAGCCCTTCACGGCGATGAGCGCCGGGCCGCTCGATCCGTTCAACCACGCCATCTCCCTGCTCGTGACGTGCGAGGACCAGGCCGAGATCGACCGGTACTGGGACGGGCTG
Source organism: Gemmatimonadaceae bacterium (assembly GCA_019689955.1). Lineage (GTDB taxonomy): Bacteria > Gemmatimonadota > Gemmatimonadetes > Gemmatimonadales > Gemmatimonadaceae > JADGGM01. Next base: position 1,087 of record JADGGM010000610.1, on the reverse strand, counting down.
CTCGCCGGGGGCGGAACGCCGGAGCAGTGCGGGTGGCTACGGGACCGGTATGGGCTCTGCTGGCAGATCGTGCCGGCCAGGCTCGGGGAGTTGATGTCGGACCCCGATCGCGTACGGGCGAAGCGCGTGAGCGACGCGATGCTGAAGATGGTGAAGTTCGACATCGCGGCGCTGGAGGCGGCGTACGCGGGGGGCTGATAGCCGCCGGTAGTCTTCCATAATGATGACGCCGTTCCGGGCGACGAGGAACGCCGCGTTCAATCCCTGAGTCTCGTGCGCATCCCCGAAACGATAGTGCACGCGATTCGAGTCGGCGGAAAGCGCGACGTCATCCGATACCCAGACGTCACCGGTCGTCGGTGACGTCTGGGTACCGATGATGGGCAACGTCTCCGGCGGATTAGCGGTGTCAGGAACCTGGCACGATGTAACGCGCCCAGTACACATCAAACTGCGCCTGGGCGAGCGGTCCCCACCGGGAGGCGCGCCGAATCTCCGCGCCGATCCGGCGCGCCTCCTCAGGTCGGCCGGCGCGGACCCACTCCCGCGCCGCCTCTAGAAACGCCCGCTGCCGCACGGTGAGGTTGCCGAGCGGGTCGTAGTACGAGTCGACTCGCCGCGAGTCTTCCACGCCGGTGAACGTGAATCGCGCCGCGGAGTCGGCGTCCTGCGCGATCCGCTCGTACGCAGCGGCGGCGTCCGCGGCCGGCCGTCGCTCTGCGAGGACCGCGTACCGCGCGCGCAGGAGCCGCACTTCGGCGGTCGCTCCACGCGCGCGCTCGAGGACTTCCTCCGACCGGAGCTGCACTACAGGTACGCCGACGCGACCACCGACATTGATGAAAACGGGGTTCCGATGTGTGCGCGCATGGGCCGCTGGATGTCCGGTAATCCCCAGGTGACCGGCACGCCCCTTCCCGCGGACTACAAGAGGCGCATTGGCGCCGTGCGGAATGCGATCCGACGGGACACCAGTGGCTCGCGGCTGGTCCGAGCGGCGGCGGCCTGCGTCTATTGATGGCCGCGGGGCACGCGGTCTACGCCGCCGGGCCCCCCCCCCCGGGGCGGTTGCGCACGGATGGGGGGG
>JADGGM010000609.1 GCA_019689955.1 Gemmatimonadaceae bacterium | reverse complement strand
AGGCCATCGTGCTCTCCCCCGGCCCCTGCACCCCGCGCGAAGCCGGCGTGACCGTCCCCGTTGTGCGGCGGTGGGGGGCGACGATCCCCATCCTCGGCGTCTGCCTCGGGCACCAGGCCATCGGCGAGGCGTACGGCGGCACCGTCGTGCGGGCCAAGCGCGTGATGCACGGGAAGACCTCGCGCATCACCCACGACCGCCGCGGGCTCTTCGAGCAGCTCCCCTCGCCGCTCGAAGTCATGCGCTATCACTCCCTCATCGTCGAGCGCGAGTCACTCCCCGCGGAGCTCGAGGTCCTCGCCACCTCGGGGGACGACCCCAGCGAGGTGCAGGCCATGCGGCACACGCGGCACCCGGTGTGGGGGGTGCAGTTCCACCCCGAATCCGTGCTCACCCAGAACGGCATGCGCCTGCTCAAGAACTTTCTCACCATGGCCGGATGTTGACGAGCGGCCGCCACATCGCCGCTCGCCTCGCGCTCACCGCCGCACTGCTCGCGCTCCCCGCATCGCTCCGGGCCCAGGGCACGCGGGTCTACGTGCGGCACGCCCCGCCGGGAGAGGCCGGGGCGCTCCTGCGCGACGTGCTCGCGCACCCGTACGAGCTGCGCTACGAGCGGTGGAACACGCGCCTCTTCCGCGACTCCGTCGTCGACCGCACCGTGCTCGTCATCGGCTCCAGCGCCACCGTGGCCAGCACCGTGCACGGCGACGTGGTCGTGGTGGGCGGGGACCTCTTCCTCCAACCCGGCGCACACATCGACGGGCGAGCGATCGCGTACGGCGGTGGGGTCTACGACTCGCAGCAGGCGAGCGTGGGCGGAGGGCGGTTCGCGTTCCGCGACGTGCGCATCGACGCCGTGCGGACCCCCGAAGGGACCGCGCTCGACTACCGCCCCGCGCCACCACCGGAAGGGCCGCAGCGCGTCACCTTCCCGCTCCTCTACGGGCTCCGCATCCCTGCCTATCGCCGCGTCGACGGCGTCTCCCTCCCGTGGGGCCCGCGCATCACCCTCGGCGAGGAGGCCGTGGTGCTCGACCCCACGGTCACCTATCGCTCCGACCTCGGCGCCTGGGATCCCGCGCTCGCCGCGCACGTCGCGCTCGGCGAGAGCTGGTCCCTCGACGCGTTCGGCGGCCGCACCACGCTCACGAACGATCGCTGGATCCAGTCCGAAGTCACCAACTCGCTGACCGTGCTCGCCGCAGGGCGCGACTACCGCAACTACTGGCGCGCCGACCGCATCGAGGGACGCCTGACGCGCGAGTGGAGCGCCGACGTCGGACAGATCGCGCTCTGGGGAGGCGCACGCACGGAGCGCGACTGGTCCGTGGCGGCCGGCGGGCCGTGGAGCATCTGGGGGCAGAGCGCGCGGAACGGGATGCGCCGCGCGAACCCGGCCATCGAACGCGGGCGCCTCTCCACCGCGATCGCGGGCGTGAACGGCTCCCTCGCGCTCGCGAACGTGATGTTGAACGCCGCCGTGACCGTGGAGCGCCCCTTCGACGCGCCGCGCGACGAGCGGTTCACGCAGACGACCGCGGACCTGCTGGTCGCGTTTCCGACCTTCTCGACGCAGAGCTTCACGCTCCGCTCGCACGCCGTGCTGACGGCGGGGGACACCGCGCTCCCGCAGCGCTTCTCGTACCTGGGCGGCGCGGGGACGCTCCCAACGTTCGACGTGCTCCAGTTCGGCGGGGACCGGCTCGTCTTCATCGAGAGCATGTACAACGTCCCGCTCGGCTTCGTCCACGCCCCCGTGCTCGGCGCCCCCGTGTTCTCGCTCCGCCACGCGATCGGCGCCGCAGGGGTGGGGAAGCTCCCCGCCTTCGAGCAGAACCTGGGCGCGCGCCTGAGCCTCGGCGCCGCCTATGTCGAGTACGCCATCGACCCGGCCACGCGGCACGACGCGGTCGTGGCGGGGCTGAACGTGCCGGGCGTGCGGTAGCGCTGCCCGCCCGGCGGGCGCGGCCGCGCGGGATTGCGGGGGACGTGCCATTTGAGTACATTACACACGTCATTTGGCGCCCAGAGGGTTCATGACGGCGGCAGCGGTTGCGGCCCGCCTCGGCGGGCGGCGAGTTCTGAAGAGAGACGTGCGGTCGGAGCTCGACCTGGCGGCGCTCGTGCGCGAGGGGTTTCCGGCGGCGGCGCTCGAGTTCCTGCTCGCGCGAGGGTGGCTCGCGGCCACGGACCTGTACCGCCTCGTAGGCTCGCCGCGAACCCTCCAGCGGAAGCGCACCAAGCACGCGACCCTTTCGCCGGAGGAGTCGGACCGGCTGGCACGCGTCGCCCGGCTCATCGCCCGCGCCGAGGAGGCGTTGGGAGACGAGACCAAGGCTCGCCGCTGGCTCGGGCGCGAGAACCGCGCGCTGGGCGGGCAGCGGCCCATCGCGCTCCTCGACAGCGACGCCGGCGCGGTCGCCGTCGAGCGCGTCCTGGGCCGCATCGAGCACGGCGTCTTCAGC
>JADGGM010000608.1 GCA_019689955.1 Gemmatimonadaceae bacterium | reverse complement strand
GCGCCGAGCGCCATGAGGAGATACGCCCACCAGAGCGCGGGCGCCCCGAAGAGCGGGATGAAGCGCGCGAGGCCGTAGAACCCCATCGTGATCATCACCGCCGACATGAGCGCGGAGACGTGCGACGGCGCTGCGGGGTGCGCATCCGGGAGCCAGACGTGCATCGGCACGATCCCTGCTTTGGTGCCGAAGCCGATGAGCGCGAGGAGGAAGAGCACCCCGCCGGCGGCGGGCGTGCGCCCGGCGAGCGCCGCGATCTCGAACGTCCCGCTCGCGGTGGCGAGCATCATCACGAGCACGACGAGCGCCGCCGTCGCGAGGTGGCCGGCGATGAGGTACTGGAGCCCCGCGGCCCGCACGGCGCGCTCCTCGTGGTCGCTCACGACGAGCGCCCACGAGCTGAGCGTCATGAGCTCCCACGCGATGAGGAGGAGCACGAGATCGTTCGCCGTGACGATGAGCGCCATGCTGGCGAGCAGGACGTCGTACGCGGCGAACGAGCCGCCGAGGGGGCGCCCGTGCGCGTGGCGCGTCAGGTACGCGACGCCGTACACGGCGCACAGCGCGCCGGCCACGGCGATGGGGAGCAGAAAGACCGCGGCGAGCGGGTCGAGGCGCAGGGCGAGCGCGCCCATGGGGACGCTCCACGGCGCGCGCCACGTGGCCGGCGCGGCGCCGAGCGCGTGGAACGCAGCCACCGCCGCGGCCACGCCGCCGGCCACCGCGCCCGCGGCCCCCACGGGCGCGGCGAGCCTGCGCTCCCAGAGAAGCAGCGCCCCCACGGCGCCGATGGCCCAGCAGAGCAGTGCGAGTGCGAGCGCGCTCATCGTCCTTCCCCCTCCCCTGGGCGGGCGCGCGCGGGCGCGGCGATCCCCTGCGCCTCGATGGCGGCGACGCGCGCCAGGATCGTCTCCGTCGGCGCCGCGGCGCGCAGGAGGCGGCGCAGCTCCTCGTCGCGGAGGAAGAAGCCGAGCTGCGCGAGGATCCGCAGGTGCGCGGGGACGTTGGGGCTCACGACGACGAACAGCGCGTGCACCGGGAGGCCGTCGATCGCGTCGAAGTCCACCGCGCGGCGGAGGAGGCAGAGCGCGACGAACGGCCGCGTCACGTGCAGGAGGATCGGGTTCCGCACGTGCGGGATCGCGATCCCGTCGCCGATCCCCGTGGAGCCCATCGCCTCGCGCGCCTCGAGCACGGTGGCGAGAAAGTCGCGGTCGACTTCCGGCGGTAACGGCAGCGCGGCGACGACGGCGCGGAACACGTCGGCCTTCGCCTCGCCGGCGAGGTCGCGATGCACGCCGCCGGCGGCGAGGAGCTGCGAGAGCGATGGGACCTCCTCCGGCGCGGCGCGCGCCTGCTCGAGAAGCCCTCTGGAGACGGGGATCCCGTGCTCGACGGCCCACTCCCACAGTTCGATGGCGTTGCAGTGCAGGCGCTCGTTGACCCGGTGCGCGGGGAGGCCGCGCGTGGTGATCCATCGGCGAACCGTGCTCTCGGGAACGCCGAGGTGGGCTGCGGCTTGGCGAAGCGTGAGGTGCATGCGGCGGACGCGGTGCGCGCGCGCGAGGGGTCGGTCAGTGAGTGGGGGCGAACAGCCGGTCTTCGGTTCGGCGAATGAGGTCGATCGCTTCGTCGCCGCCGCGCGCGTCGTGCAGCGCGGTGAGGAACCCGGGCTCGCGCGAGAGGCGCGCAACCTTGGCGAGCAGCGCGAGCTGATCCCGCTCGCTCCGCGCGAGAAGGAGGATCAGCGTGTCGGTGAGCGTGCCGTCGAGCGCGCCGAAGTCGATGGGGGTCTCGATGCGCCCGATGGCGACGAGGTCGTGCGCGCTCAGCACGCGCGGCCCGCCGCGCGCGGTGTGCAGCAGGGCGACGCCGTCGCTGAGCGCGGTGCTGCACTGGCGCTCGCGCTGCAGCACGCGCTCGGCCACGACCTCGGGCGACACGGGCTCGGGGAAACGCACCTGCGCGACGAATGCGCGCACGACGTCGTCGCGCGAGCCGGCGGGGACGACGATGCGCGCGTTCTCCGGCGGCACGATCAGGTCGGCCAGGGCCTGCGCCCCTCGCTCCGCCTCGGCGTCGTGCTGCACGTCGTTGAGCGACGCCGGGTCCAGGCGCTGCATGTTGACGTCGAGCCACTCGTCGACGGCGGCTTTCCGGAACCGCCACTGCCCGCCGACCTTCACGCCGGGGATGTCGCCGCGCTCCAGCAGCCGGTAGATGGTCCGCTGGGAGAGCTGTAGGTACTCGGCGAGCTGCTTGGGGCTCAGCAGGTCCGGCAAGGCCGTGTCCGCTCGGGAGAGGTGTGTAAGGATTACCCCTACTGTCTGCACCTGTCAAGCGTTGTCATATTCTGGCAACATCAAAACCGCGCTCGGCCATTCATTAATAAGATGAGCCCCGGAAGAGGACGATGAGCCCCCGAAAGGCCCGCTAGCCCCGCCGTCCCACGCTTCCGCACCGGATCGCGATCAGA
>JADGGM010000607.1 GCA_019689955.1 Gemmatimonadaceae bacterium | reverse complement strand
CCCTTCCTCCCCGCCTCGCCCGCCTCGCGTGGACATCATTCGCGATCCGCTCTGGAACAACATCCGCGTCGAGGAGCTTGGGCTTCGCCTCATCGACACGCCGGTGTTCCAGCGGCTGCGCTACGTGCGGCAGCTCGGGCTCGCGTACCTCGTGTACCCCGGCGCCACGCACAGCCGGTTCGAGCACGCCCTCGGCACGTACCATCTCGCGCGCCGCACTCTCGCCATCCTCGAGGAGCGCGGCGAGCTCTCGCGCGTCCCTGCAGAGGAATGCGGGATCATCCGCGCCGCGGCGCTCCTGCACGACGTCGGACACTACCCCTTCTCGCACGCCCTCGAGGAGATCGGCGCGCTGCACCACGAGGAGGTCGCGCGCCCGCTCATCACCACCGGCGACGCCGCCGCCGCGCTCCGCGACGCGCTGGGAGACACGGCGCCGGAGCGCGTGTACGCGCTCATCCGCGGCGAGAGCGAGAGCCCGCTGCAGGGGCTCATCTCCGGCTCGCTCGACCTCGACAAGATCGAGTATCTCAAACGCGACGCGCTCATGTGCGGCGTGCCGTACGGCGAGATCGACGTCGACCGCCTCCTCAACTCCCTCACCATCCTCGACGACCCGCAGAGCGGGCGCGCGATGGTGGGGGTCGCGGAGAAAGGGCTCTCCGCGCTCGAGTCGCTCCTCTTCGCCAAGTACCAGATGTACCGCAACGTGTACTGGCACCACGCCGTGCGGAGCGCGACGTCCATGTACAAGCGGCTCGTCGACGACGCGCTGCGCGCCGGCGCGCTCGAGGCGCGCGAGCTGGCGTCGTTCACGGATGAGGGGGTGCTGCACCGCCTGGAGACGGTGCCGGAGGCCACGCCGCTCCTCTCGGCGCTGCGCGAGCGGCGCCTGTACAAGCGCGCATTCGAGTGCCCGGCGGCCGACCTCCCCGACGATGCGGGGGACTGGATCGCGAGCGACCGCGAGCGGGCGCGCCGCGCGGAGGACGCGCTGGGCGCGGAGCTGGGGCTGGCGCCGGGAGAGCTCCTCCTGGACTTCCCCGCGAAGCCGCAGATGCTCGGGCTCGACCTCCCCGTACGCCGCCGCGACGGGAGCGTGCGCCGCCTCACGGCCGAGGAGGAAGGGTGGGCGGGCTCGATCAACCTCCCCATGCTCTCCGCCCAGCTCTACGGCTCGGCGCGCGTGCTCCGCGTCTTCGTCGCGCGCCCCGTCGCGCTCACCCGCGCCCGCGTGCTCGACGCCGTGGCCTGACGAGGGCGGGGGCTACGCCTTCTCGCGCCCGCGCGCCTCGGCGAGCTTGCGCGCGATCCCGCGATAGAACGCGGCGTCCGCGGGGCGGTTCTGCTCGTCGAGCGAGAGCGCCGCGAGCTCCAGCGCGTAGAGGATGTTCCCGAGATACAGCTCGGCGATCGAGCCGACTGTCTCCCCAGACTGTTCGGCGCTCACGGCGATGGCGATGAGGATGGCGCAGATGAGGACGACGAGCCCGCGGGGCCGCCGTTGTCGTCGTCCGCGGCGAGGACACGCACGACGATCGCGGTGATGTTGTCGAGCCCGCCGCGGCCGTTCGCCTCGGCGATGAGCGCGTCCACCACCCGCTGCGCCGGCGCGCGCGCGGCGAGGAGCTGCTGCAGGCGGCGGTCGTCCACCATCCCCGTCAGCCCGTCGCTCGCCACGAGGAAGGTGTCCCCGCGCTGCACCTCGCCGACGTAGATGTCCGGCTGCACCTCCGCACCGGCCCCGATGCACCGCGTGATCACGTTGCTGTACGGGTGATAGCGCGCCTGCTCCGGCGTGAGCACCCCGGCGTCCACCTGCTCCTGCACGTACGAGTGATCCTTGGTGAGCTGGCGTAGCGTGCCGTCGCGGAGGAGGTAGACGCGCGAGTCCCCCACCTGCCCGATGAGGTAGCGCGAGCCGCGCAGGAGGAGGAGCGACGTCGTGGTCCCCATCCCCTGCTTGTCGACCTCGGTGAGCGTGCGCTGGTAGATCGCGAGGTTGGCGTGCTTGAATGACTGCTCCACGCGGCGGGGGATCTCGTCGCCGGGGGTCGTGTGGACCTCGCGCAACTCGTCGGCGAGGATGCGAACGGCCATGTCGCTCGCCACCTCACCGGCCGCGTGCCCACCCATGCCGTCCGCAACGACGAAGAGCCCGTGCTCCGGGTCCGAGAAGTAACTGTCTTCGTTACCCGACCGGATCATCCCGGTGTTGGTGCCCTGACCGACCTCGAGCTGCACTAGCGACTCGTGAATAGGATGAAAGCGCCCGCGGCCACGAGCGCCACGACGATGATCCCGATGAGGATCAACGTGCGATGGGAGCCCGATGCCGTGCTCGCCGATTTCGCCGCATCCGCCGGCGCGCCCCCCTGGCGCGCTGCGGGTGCCGCCCTGTGGTGCCCCGCGGGCTGAGGGGCCCCTGCTCCGTGCGGCACCGGACGCGGCGCGGCGATGACCCGCGTCTGCCCGGCACCGGCGGAC
>JADGGM010000606.1 GCA_019689955.1 Gemmatimonadaceae bacterium | reverse complement strand
CGAGGAAGACGACGCGCCGGACTGGACATACTCCACCTGCAACAGCAAGATCTGACCTCAATCTACAAAGCCAGCCGCACTTCAACGAAGCAGTACTAAAGCGTCTCCGCCCCCGCCCCCGCGTCCGCGATCGCCGCCGCGGGCGCCTCGGGTGGGGCGATGATCCCGAGCTTCACGTAGATCGGCCGGACGATCTCGCGGAGCCGCGGCAGCTCGATGGCGAACCAGGTCGCGCCGGCGAGGCACGCGACGCCGCCCAGGAGGATGGTCGCCTGCACGCCCACGTGCTCGGCCACGATCCCCGCCAGGAGGCTCCCGATCGGTGCCGTGCCCAGGAACGCCATCGCGTAATACGCCATCACGCGGCCGCGCATCCGCTCCTCGACGATCGTCTGGAGGATGGTGTTCGTGGACGCCAGCTCCACCATGAACCCCGCGCCCACGAGCGGGAGGATGAGGAGCGAGAGCCAGAGCACGTGCGAGAGCGCGAACGCGACGAGCGCCGCGCCGAAGAGCGACGTCGCGAGGACCATCACCCGCCCGAGCCCGAGCACCGACGCGCGCGAGGCGAGGTACAGCGCGCCCACGAGCGCCCCCACCCCCGACGCCGTCATGAGGAAGCCCAGCGTGTGCGCCCCGCCGTGCAACACGTTCGTGGCGACGGCGGGCATGAGCACGGTGTACGGCATCCCCATCGTGCTCACCAGGGCCGCGAGGAGGAGCGGCACGCGGATGGGGCGGAACCCGGCGACGTAGCCGAAGCCGGCGCGCAGCTCCTCGAGCACCCGGGTCTCCGGGCGCGTGCGCGGCGCGCGCGCGACGCGCATCGCGAGGAGCGACGCGATCACCGCCACGTACGAAACCGCGTCGAGCATGAAGCACCACCCCTCGCCCACCGCCGCGATGAGCAGCCCGCCGATCGACGGGCCGATGATGCGGCTCCCGTTCACCATCGACGAGTTGAGCGCGATCGCGTTCGGCACGTCGCGCCGGTCCTCGAGCATCTCGACCACGAACGCCTGCCGCGCCGGGGTGTCGAAGGCGTTGATCATCCCCTGCGCGAGCTGGAGCAGGAGCACGTGGGTGACGGTGATGATCCCGGTGAGCGCGAGCAGGGCGAGCGCCAGCGACTGGAGCATCGAGAGCATCTGCGTGAGGATCAGGATGCGGTGCCGGTCCCATCGGTCCACGAGCACGCCGGCGAACGGGGCGAGCACGAGCGTCGGGATCTGCCCGCAGAAGCCGACGACGCCGAGGAGGAACGCCGAGCCCGTGAGACGGTAGACGAGCCAGCTCGTCGCCACGCGCGTGACCCACGTGCCGATGAGGGAGACGCTCTGTCCACCGAAGAAGAGGCGGTAGTTGCGGTTCCGCAGGGCGCGGAGGAGGCGACGCTCCGGTGGCGGTGTCATGGGCGCCGCCCCGCCAGGATGATGGTCGATGATGGTCGAAGCATGGGTGCACGGAATGAGCACGAGCGCACGGCGAGAAGCAAGCCTGACGCCCGCGCGCCCCGCGGCGCTCCCCTTGCATGGTGAGCGCCCCGCGCACGGGCCCGCAGCGCTCCACGCGAGCCCCGCGCGCATGGGCCGCCGACGCGGGAGGGGGTCGTGGAAGATGCGGCGTTCGGAGTCCCCGGTGCCCTGAACGAGCGGCGTGCGAGCGCGCCATCCACTACGCGCGCGGCCGCGTGGGAGCGCGCGCTGGGCGCGCGGTGGCCGATTGTGCTCGGCGCGTACCTCGTGCTGGCCGTCGCGCTGGCGGCGCTCATGCCGCTCCGCGACATCGATCTCCCGATGCACCTGGCCATCGGCGAGTGGATCGCGCGGCACCACGCCGTCCCGTTCACCGAGCCGCTCGCGTGGACGCGGTGGGGCGCGCCGTACTATGCCTATTCGTGGCTCGCGCAGGTCACCGCGTACGGCGCGCTCGCCGTGGTGGGGCCCGTGGGGGTCCACCTGATGTACGCCGCGATCGTCGCGGCGGCGGTGGTCGCCGTGATGCTGTTCGGGCGCCTCGAGGGGTGGCGCCCGTGGCCGACGCTGCTCGCGGCGGTGCTGCACTTCGTCGTGCTCACGCGCGTGACGCCGTCGATGCGCCCGCAGGTCGCGCTGTGGGCGCTCGTCCCCCTCGCCTGGGTGGGGGCGGCGTGGCTCCGGAGAAGCCGCGGCGCAACTGGGCCGCTCGCGACGTTGTTCGTCGTGAGCGCGCTGGCCGCGAACACGCACCTCCTCTTCCCGCTCACCGGGGTGCCGGTGCTCGTGCTCCTCGCCAATCCGCCGGCGGAGCGACGGCGCGCGCTCTGGGGAGTTGTGGCGGTCGGCGCGGGGTGGCTCTGCTCCCCGTACGGCTTCGTGTGGCCCGAGGTCTTCCGCCTCAACTTCGCCCCGAACCCGCTCTTCCGGTATCCGTCGCCCATCATGGAATACCGCCCCGGCTTCGTCGGGAGCATGTGGGTGGGGGTGTTCCTCGCCGCGCTCCCGTGGCT
>JADGGM010000605.1 GCA_019689955.1 Gemmatimonadaceae bacterium | reverse complement strand
TACGAGAAAGCGGCCCGCGGGCTGGTGCGCGAGCTCCAGGACCCGTACGCGGCGCTCTACTCGCCCAAGCAGCTCCAGGAGTTCACGCTCACCACCGGCGGGCGATACGGCGGGCTCGGGATGCTGGTCGAGGACCAGCAGGGGACGGTGGTGGTGAGCCGCGTGTATCCGCACACCCCGGCCGAGGGGGCGGGGGTGCAGGAGGGGGACCGCATCATCGGGATCGATGGGCAGAGCACGCGCGGCTGGAAGATCTCCCAGGTCACCGACGCGCTCAAGGGGACGCCGGGCACGCAGGTGCAGGTCCAGTTCGCTCGCCCCGGGGTCGCCTCGCCGATCGACCTGCACTTCACCCGCGCGGTGATCCACATCCCCGCGGTGCCGTACGCGCTCATGTTCGACGGGAAGGTCGGCTACATCCCGCTCCTCCAGTTCAACGAGACGGCGGGCGAGGAGATGACGCAGGCGGTCCGGCGCCTCACCAAGGAGGGGGCGCGCGGGCTGGTCATCGACCTCCGCGGGAACGGCGGCGGGATCGTGGACCAGGCGATCACGATCGCCAACCTGTTCCTCCGCAACGGACAGGAGATCGCGAGCGTCCGCGCACGCGGTGGCGAGGTGCAGACGTACCGCGCCAAGGGCGATCCGGTCGCGCCGACGATCCCGCTCGTCGTGCTCACCGACGGCTACACGGCCTCGGCCAGTGAGATCGTCGCCGGCGCGCTGCAGGACCACGACCGCGCGCTCATCGTCGGGACCACGTCGTTCGGGAAGGGGCTCGTCCAGTCGCTCTTCCCCCTCGACGGCGGGTGGGCGCTCAAGATGACCACGGCCAAGTGGTACACGCCGAGCGGGCGGTCGATTCAGAAGGAGCGCAAGCTCGTCGACGGCCGACTGGTGGAGGAAGAGCCCGACTCGCTGGAGAGCGACTCCGCGCGCCGCGCCCGTCCCGCGTACCGGAGCGATGCCGGACGGATCGTGTACGGCGGCGGGGCGATCACCCCCGACATCGTCGTGCGGCCGGACACGCTCACGAGCGTGGAGCAACGCCTGGTGAAGGCGGTGAGCGCCAAGCCGCAGGAGTTCAACGCCGCGCTCTACGATTTCGCCTTCGGCCTCAAGGACAAGGTGCGGCCGAACTTCACCGTCACCCCGGCGTGGCGCGATGAGCTGTACCGGCGCATCACGGCGGCCGGGATCACGGTGGACCGCGCGCTCTACGATTCAGCCTCCACCGAGGTCGACCGGATCATCGGCGACCGCGTGGCGCGGCTCGCCTTCGGCGATTCGACGGCCAAGCGCCGCGAGGTGGCGGACGACGCGCCGCTCATGCGGGCGCTCTCGATCATCCGCCGTGGCGAGACGCAGCAGGACCTCTTCGCCACCGCGCAGCGCGGAGGCCCGACCCCGCAGCGGTGAGCCGGCGTCGTCTCGGCACCACGGTCCCCTGGGCGCTCGCCACCCTCGCGCTCGCGGCGACGCTCGCCCACCCGCTGCGCGCCCAGGCGGACAGCGACTCCGTCGCCGCGCCCGTCGTGCGGCGCAACGTGGCCAAGCTCCCGTTCGAGGATGGCGCGATCGTCGTCGACGCCCACAGCGATGGTGCCATCGTCGTCGGCGCGGCGCACGATGACAGCACGATCGCGATCGCCCTCCCGGGGCCCGCCGTGCGCGAGTGGGCCGACTCCGCGGCGCGCATCCTGGCCAAGCGCATCAGGAACGCCAGGACGCCGCGCACCTATCGCGCCCTGGTGACCAGCCCGCAGACGGGGGAGGGGATCTCCTTCACCCGGCAGGTCAGCGGGAAGACGTCGGAGTACCGGCTGTTCTTCGCCAACGCGCACTACGGTGGCTTCCCGATCGAGATCTCGCCTGACGAGGCGGAGCTGTTCGTGCGCGTGCTGCACAAGGCCGTGCGCGTGGCGCGCGCGATGGAGAAGCAGGCGGGCGCGCACGCGCCCTGAGCGCGTCCCTTACCGGCTCCACCCGATCGCCAGGTCCGCGCGCAGCGTCGCCGGCATCGCGAGGGTGGGGCCGCCGTCGTCCACGGCCAGCTCGGCCAGGTCGGCGATGTCGGCGCGCACGTCCGCGAGCACCGCGATCGGCGGCGTGCGCCCGTTGGGCTCCTGGTGCACGCGGTTCGAGAGCACGATGACGAAGAGGTCGTGGTCCGGGTCGATCCAGAGCGAGGTGCCCGTGTAGCCGGTGTGCCCGTACGCGCGCTCGCTCATGTGCTGCCCGCAGCTCGCCCCGCCCGCGCACGTCTCCCACCCGAGCGCGCGCCACCCGGCACTGCGGCGGGTGAAGAGCGCGACCGTGGAGTCGCTCACGATGCGCACGCCGTGGTACGTGCCGCCGTCGAGCATCATCTGCGCGAACACGGCGAGGTCGGCCGCGGTGCTGAACAGCCCGGCGTGGGCGGCCCCCCCGCCGCGCGCGGAGGCGCTGGCGGCCTGCCCCGCGCCCCGCGCCGGGGGGCCGCGCGGCGGG
>JADGGM010000604.1 GCA_019689955.1 Gemmatimonadaceae bacterium | reverse complement strand
CCCGGGGTGAGCGGGACGATGAGGACGCGCCCCCCCCACCCCTCGACCTCGCGCCGCCCGACGACGGTGTCGGGGGTGTAGTCGCCCCCCTTCACGAGGACGTCGGGGCGGAGCGCGAGGATCAACTCGAGCGGAGTATCATGCGAGAAGAGCGTGACCGCGTCCACCATCTCGAGTGCCGCGACGACGTACGCGCGGTCGGCCTCGGAGCGGACGGGGCGCTGGGGGCCCTTGAGGCGGCGGACGGAGTCGTCGGTGTTGAGCCCGACGATGAGCGCGTCGCCCGCGGCGCGGGCGGCGACGAGGTGGTCGACGTGGCCGGGGGGGAGGAGGTCGAAGACGCCGTTGGTGAAGACGACGCGGCCGGGGACGGCGGCGCGCCACGCGGCGGCCTCCTCCCACGTCATCACCTTGCGGCTCGGCGATGCGGAGCGAGCGGTCAGAACGCCCTCTCGACGTGCGGAGAGAACTCGATGTCGCGCACGAACCCCGGGAACTCGACGGTCTCGATGTAGTCGGCCCAGATGAAGATCGTGCTGTTGCGGGTGCGGCGGATGTGCACGCGCTGGGCGGCGTCGGGGAGGCCGAGGGAGTCGGCGGTGGCACGGAGGCGGAGGAGGATCGCTTCGTCGGTCTGGTGGGCGGCGAAGCGGGCTTCCTGGGCCATCGCGTCCTGGAACTCGAAGTAGCGGAGGTACACGCGGCCGATGTTGACGCCGAAGTAGCCGGCCGCGGCGAGGAGGAGGAGCACGAAGAGGCAGCCGAGGGAGGAGCGGCCGCGGCGTGGAGTGGTCACCACTGGGATTGGGCCCCGGCGATGATGTCGTTCACGAGCTTCTCGATGGCGGCGCGGCGGCCGGAATCCTCGGACCGCTCGGCGTAGGTGCCTTCGCGCATGAGCCCCTTCTGCGACCAGAGCGTGTGGCCGTTCGACTGGTCGACGATCTCGATGTCGACCGTGATCTGGAGCTTGCGCTGGGCGGAGTTGGCCTGCGAGGGGTCGGCGCTGTAGGCGACCGGGATGTCGTAATCGTACTTCACGATGCGTCCTCGGACCACGGCGTCGGCCTTCGCTTCCGACGCCTCACGCAGGCCGAGCCGGTTCTCGACCTCGCGCTTGAGCTGCGTGTACAGCTCGGTCTGCAACGTCGACACCGGGGTCTCGTTCTCGAAGGGGAGGACCGCCACCGTCTTGATGTGCGGCGGGAGCCCGCCGCCTGCGAAGCCGTAGATGCACCCGGCCAGCAGGAGCGGCAGCGCCGCGAGAATCACCCTAACGCCAGATTGCCGCATCGAACCCGGAAACCGTATCCACCCGCACGATCGTGAGCTCGAGCTTTCGCCGGGCTCCCGTGTGCGTGTACTGAATGTGCCCCGCCTGCCCTCTCGGCGCCCCTGCGTCGAGCGTGAGCGACTGCCGGATGCGGCCGCCCTCGATCAGGTCGACGCGCCGGAGCTCGTCGTGGACGAAGGCGGCGCGCCAGACGGGATTGTGCCCAATCTCAACTCGGAGCGTGTCGCCGTCAACGCGGGCGACGGTGTCGGGTGCGGGTGCTACATGGAGACGTCCTAGCGCGGCCCAGAGCAACGGCACCGGCGGGAGGTAGCTTCGCACGCGGTCCCCGTCGGGGGTCTCGAGGGAGTCGCCGATCAGGATGGCGCGCCCGCCGCTGACGCCGTTCCCGAGAAACAGATCGAGTCGAACGCTGTCCGGCGGGGCGACACGCGCGGCGCCTTCGCCGCGTGCCTGGAGGTCCGGGTCGGCGTAGCTCCAGCGGAAGGTGAGCTGGCGGTGGACCGGCGGGAGAGCCGTCGCGGGGAGGCGGGCGGGTGCCGGGACGCCGGCAAGCGGCGGCGCCTTGGGCGCGCAGGCGGCGAGGGCGACGAGCGCCGCCACGAGAGCGATGCGCATGGCGGAGTGATACCCGCGCGGGCGCGGAACGATCGCGGAGCGTGCCGCCATCACCTGGGGACGATGGCGGCGATGCTGTCCCCCTGCACGATCGCGTCGAGCGCGGCCCACCCGGAGACGACGCGTCCGAAGGCGGTGTAGTGCCCATCGAGATGCGGCTGCGGGGAGAGCGTGATGAAGTACTGGCTCCCGCCACCGTCGGGGGCGGCGAGCGCCATGCCGAGGGTGCCGCGCTCGTAGCCGCGGCGGCTCAGCTCATCGCGGATCGTGGCGGCGGGGCCGCCGTTCCCGTCGCCGCGTGCGTCGCCATCCTGGACCACGAAGTTGGGGACGACGCGGTGAAAGGCGAGGTGCGCGTAGTGCCCGCCGCGCGCGAGCGCGAGGAAGTTGTCGACGGTGAGCGGGGCGTCGAGGGCGAAGAGCTCGACGTCGATGGGACCGCGCACGGTCCGGAGCTCGGCGTGCGGGAGGTGGCCGGCGAGCGCGGGGAGGACGAGCGTGCGCACGCGCTCCTCGTACCAGGCGAGGGGGTGCGGGGGCGTGTCAGCGCCGCGCCTGTCACTAAAACACATCTCCGACCCCACGAGACTCGACGACA
>JADGGM010000603.1 GCA_019689955.1 Gemmatimonadaceae bacterium | reverse complement strand
ACTCCCACCCCAGCCCCGCCGGTGTCAGACAGTGCAGCGTCGTCGCCGCCCGTATCCCCTTCTCCCGCCAGTCCAGAGTGATCTCATTGTAGTCGCCATGGATCACATACGTCCGTTGGGTGCAGTAGCTCCCCAGCGACGACGCAAACGCCTTCTCCTGCACTTGGCACCGCACTGAGATCAACAAATCGACGCCCGGGATGCGCTCGGCGAACAGCACGAGGCTCCTCAGGAAGTCGTTGATCTCGAACGGGGAGACTTGGAAGGGATCGCGCTCGACCGGCATCACCCAGTGCCTATCCTCGACCACCGGCACCGGGGTGAGCTCCACCGGTCGGGCCGGGCCGAGGGCCATGACCGTGGCCTGATGCACGGCCTCGCGCCCCAGGCGCGCCAGCTCGTCCGGGCTCCACACCGGCCCGCTGGCAAAGCCCCAGTAGCCATTCACCAGCGCCCGCACCCCCACTGTCATCGCCTCCGCGTCAGAGGCGCCGATGCCGCTGCTGACGAATACGCGCGTACAGGTGTGGGTGAGACGCACATCGGCGTAGCTGGCGCCTTCCGCACAGGCAGCGTCGACCGCGCGGAAGGCCAGCTCCTTGAGCCGCGGGTCGTCAATCGGCGGCAGGGGCTCAGGGCCTGAACCCAGGTCGGCCCGGAGCGGGCCCGGGAGCGTGCTGAGGGCGACGGCACCCAGCACCGTGGCCCCCGCCTTGAGGAAGGTCCGGCGAGAAGAAATAGTCATGAGAGTCGTCGATGAGGATAGAACGCCGCGGATCACGCGCGGCAGGCTACTCTGGCTTGACGATGATCGTGCCGGCAGTGCCGTAGCGCGTGCTGCGGTAGTGGTAGGTCCCCGGCACCCGAAACTGCCGGAAGCGCGCTGTGTTGGTGCCGCCCGGCAACGTATCCACCGTCCACGCCGCAATATTCCCCGCGCCGCAGAAGGCAGCGGCATTGGGCGCATTGAAGAGCGACCCAAAGAGCGAGCAGAGGAGGTCATCCTGCCCGACGTTGGTCGGGTCGTCGAACGTCACGTCGACGGGCAGGCCGGTCTGGTTATCCCACGCCATGTCCCCACCCACACCGATGACCGCGGGGGCCGACGGGAACACGGCCACCGTGTCCCCATGCATGTCGACCCGCGTCTGAATGGAGACATACGCCCACAGCGGCAGCCCAATGGTGAACGGCACCGTGTCGGCCTTGGTCACCCCATAGGCCGTCGCACTCGCAATGAACGTCACCGACCCCACCCGCCGCGGCGTGATCACCCCCTGCCGGTCGATCGTCGCCACCATCGTGTCCGTCGACGCGTAGGCGACCGCCAACGAGGCGATCGGGATCTCGGCCCCATTCCCATCCGTCGCCCGCACGGTGAGATGCGGGAATACTCCCGAGAACTGGTCGAGGAAGCTGCCCCCGAGCGCGTACTTCGCGCTGTCCGGGACGGGCTCGATCGCAAGCGTGGCCAACCCCGGGGGATCCGTCACATCATTCACGTTCACCCAGACCGTATCCGCGTGTACGATGTCGTCCGCCGTGTCCACCGCGACCACCGCGATCCCCCGGCCGACCTGGATCGCGTGCAAAAGCCCCATGCTATCCACCTGCACCCGCTCGACATCCGTGGAGTAGAAGTGCGGCCGGGGCGCATCACCCAGCACGGCCCCACTCGCCGTCACCGGCATCGCGGTGAGCCGCAGCGTATCGTAGGGCGGATGAATCGAGAGCGTCACCGCATGGTGCTCGAGCCGGAGCGCCCAGTAGAGCTGACTGGGGTCAAGACGCGACGTCGGTCGCACGGGGTCCGGCGCGCACGCAGCGAGGAGGGAGCTCGCCAACAACAACATTGTCCATCCACCAGCACTGCACCGAGCACCGCGGCGCTGCGCGAAGCACCGGCGATCGATGCGCAGGATCGAGTCGTAGCTGGCCATGGTCACGCTCCCCGGTTGAGGCAGCCGGTGAACTTAGGATTGTAGAGCCGCTCCGTGGCCGGGATCGGCGCCGTCACATCGGTCCCGTAGCGCCCATTGAGCCCCGCATACGCGCCCGTCGGATAGACCCGCTCGGGGTCGCGCCCGTACTCCCGCACGAGCCGCCGCAGATCCCCCTGCCGGTGCCCGGTCAAGTAGAGCCAGTAGCCCCGCTCTTGGAACACCAGATCGACTCGCCCGTCGGGCGTCCCCGGATCGCTCAAGGGCTTGAGGCCCGCGACGCCCCCTGTACCGGCGTGCCAGAGGGTGTCGGTCTTGCTCGGGTCTTGCGCGTTCGGCCGCGTCTCGTACGTCCCGTCGGTCCGCAGCGCGTTGAGCGTGGTGAGCCAGCTCGGATCATTCGCGTGGAGCTGGGCCTCGGCCTCGATGAGCCGCGCCTCGACGCCATCGGTCAAGACGATCGGGCTTGAGCCGTCGCTCGCATACTTGGCCGGCACGTAGTGCGCGACCCCATGGAGGTTGTTCCCCCGGAAGACCCCCTTCGTCCGCGGATCGCCGCTCGACAGATAGGGC